>JAFCZI010000195.1 GCA_019314425.1 Deltaproteobacteria bacterium
AATGTAAATGTTTGGCCAGTGCTTCATATTCGTCTATTTGGGACTGCGTAGCATACTAATGCTATGTGAGCAGGCCAAAATAGGCGAAGATGGGGTGCTGGCCGAATATTTACCGCTTAAGGAGTCTTTTTTCCATGAAAACCGTCAGTTCCTTGTTAAACGAAGAATGGTACCATCGATACAAAACAATTTCAAAATTGAACATCCGAAGCTCCATTTACGATGTTACCAATCGGTGCAATTTACGCTGTAAGGGATGCTTCTTTTTTTCCTCCGGGGAGCATGAAGCGGCCCGCGAAGAGATGGATATCCGAAAATGGGAGGATTTCATCGATGGAGAAATGGCGCGGGGGGTCAATCTCGCCATTCTCATCGGCGGAGAGCCCACCCTCTGTCTCGACCGGGTGGAAGCCTTTTACAAACGGCTGCCCACCTTTTGCGCCACAAACGGTCTGATCAAGGTGCAGCGGGACCGATTTCCCGACATGATGGTGGGGATTTCATTGTGGGGGGATGAAGCGGATGAAAAAACCCTTCGGGGCAAGGATACGTTTTCCATCTCCAGCAAGCATTACGCGGGCGACCCTCACGCCTATTACCTCTATACCCTTACGACCAAACAGATCGGTAAAACCGAACGGCTGGTCAAAAAAATCAGGGATGCGGGTCTGAAGGTCCATATGCAGCTCCTTTCAAACGATGAAGGGGTCGATCAATTCTTCTGGGGGGAAGAACAACTGAAGGATATTCGGGATGAAATGGACCAAATGCTGGATTATTACCCGGATACGGTCATCTCATCGAAATACTACCACCGGATCATCACCACCGGGAAAATGCTGGATCGTCCGTTCGGGTGGAATGAGTGCCCCTCCGTTACCGAGCCCCTGGACCGGAGAAGCCCGGGCCCCAAACGCCTCATCGGCTTTATCCGGTGGGCGTCCGACCTTAAAACCATGCATCGATGCTGCACCTCCGAGACCCGGGACTGTTCAACCTGCAAGGATGGCGCCGCCCACATGAGCTGGGTGATGGTCAACAAGCGGGCGCATATCCGTTCGGAGCGGGACCTCCAAAACTGGATTGAGGTCTATGAGATGTTTGCCAAGCTTTATCAGTTTATTCCATGGTAAAAGATGCCGTTATTCTGGGTTACGATGCGGTCTCTCCCCTGGGAACGGACCTGGAAACCCAATGGGATCGGGCCGCTGGGGGCGAGAGCGGGATCGGACCGCTGACGCGTTTTCCCATGACCGATGCGTTTCCGGTCCGTATCGCGGGAGAGGTGGGCGAGTGGGACCGGTCTCCCTATCCGTTTCTGTCGCCCCGAAAACTGGCCCAATGGACTTCCCCCATTTTTGAACATGCCATGCTGGTGGCGCATCGGGCTCTCTTAAAGAGCGGGGTGACGATAACCCCTGAAGTGGCCACCAGGACGGCCATTACCTTCAGCTCCGCCGTGGGGGGGGTGGATGCGGTGCTGGCGGCTGACAGACGGATGATTAAAGAAGGGCGAATGCCCCATCCCTTTACCAATTCCAATGCCTGCGTCAATATGGTGGGGGGGAAAATATCCATTTTGACCGGCGCCACAGGGCCCATTACCGCCACCATTACGGCCTGTGCCACGGGGGTGACGTCCATGATCGTGGGCAAAATGTTGTTGGATCAGAACCGGGCCGATCTGGTCATCTGCGGGGCTGTGGATTTCCCTCTGGTGGAACCCATTGTGGCGGGGTTTTACACCATGAACGGCGCCTATCGTCCCAAAGAAGGGCAACCGCCGGAACCGCCTGAACGGGCCAGCCGGCCTTTTTCAATCGATCGAAGGGGATTCGTGGTGTCCGAGGGTGCGGGCTGCGTCATTCTGGCGACCCGGGACTTCGCGGATGCCCACGGTCTTCCTTATGGTATTGAATTGGCGGGCTGGAGCATGACGTCCGACGCGCAGCATTTTGTGGCACCCAATTTTGAGACTGTTCGGCGTGCCATTTCGGAAGCCATTTTAAATGCCGGGATACAGCCGGATGATATCTCGTGCGTCAATGCCCATGCCACTGCGACTCGAATGGGAGATCAGGTGGAATTCGATGCTTTGACGGCGGTGTTCGGTGAAAGAATTCCGCCGGTCTGCGCCAATAAATCCCTGACAGGGCATTGCATGGGGGCTTCAAGCGCCATTGAATCCATATTGGCCATGGATGGCATGCAAAAGGGGATTCTGCTTCCCACCATCAATTATACCCCGGATCATGAAATGGCGCTCGATTGCGTTGCGGAAGGGGCAAGGTTGTTAAATCAGGAATTTGTTTTGAAAAACGCTTTTGGCTTTGGAGGGTGTAACGCATGTGTTGTGTTTCGAAAAATTTGCTGACGGTTGAGCCCGGGGAGAAACCATGAAAGCGCCCAGCAATAGACGGGTTTTTGTGGTGGGCTATGGGGCGGCCACGCCCCTGGGAAAGACGTTTCCGGAATCATGGAAACGGGCTGTAAGAGGGGAGGCGGGTTTTAGAAAAGTAACCCGGTGCCGGGTTGACGCCCTCAGCCATGTGGTGGGGGAGATCCCCGATTGGAATCCCACTGACCTTGATTTTGTGGATGCCAAGGAAGCCTACAGCTGGAATGCGAAATTTGTCCTTTTAACGGTGGCCGTTTGCCGTGAGGCCCTTGATCATGCCGGGCTTCACATGGACGAAAACACGGGCCCCCGAACCGCCTGCCTGGTGGGATCGGCCATCAATGGCACCGATGCTTTCAGGGTGGCCATGGACCATTATGTCAACAAAGGTCCCTTGAAAGTAAGTCCCTATCTGCTGCCCAACCTCTGCGCCAATCTGCCAGCGGGCAAGGCGGGAATGGCCCTCAAATTTTCGGGGCCCATTTTTTCCCCGCAGGGGGCCTGTGCCTCGGGTAATTATGCCATGGGTCTGGGTGCCAGGATGATTCGCGATGGGGACTGTGATTTTGTCTTGGCGGGAGGGGTTGATACCCCTCTTATCCCCGAGATTATTCACGGGTTCGAAAATATGAACGCCACCATCAAAATTCTGCCGGAAGATCGGGCGTATGATGATCCTGCGCTGGCTTCTCGACCCTTCAGCATGGACCGTAAAGGATTTGTCCTTTCCGAAGGGGCGGGTGTTCTGGTTCTGGCGGCGGAAGAGATGCTCCCCGTTTACGGATTGACGCCCAGAGCGGAAGTGCTGGGGGTGGGCTGGTCGTCCGATGCCTTTCATTTTACCCGGCCCAACCCGGACACGGTGACCCGGGCCATTGTCGAGGCCATTGATGATGCGGGGCTTGCGCCCGAAGATATCCAATATGTCAATACCCATGGTACTTCAACCTCAAGGGGCGATACGACGGAAGTCGATTGTTTGAGACGGGTGTTCCAGGGTCACCTGGAAAAGATGCCCATTTCATCCAACAAAAGCCAGATCGGGCATACTCTGGGTGCGGCCGCCGCCATTGAGGCGGCGCTGAGCATCGAAGCCATGCAGCAGGGGGTGTTGTTGCCCACCATCAACCATATCCCTGATCCGGCATTTGATGGCGTGGATGTGGTGCCCCATAAGACCCGGAAAATGGCCCATGATATTTTTCTCTCCAACGCATTCGGATTTGGGGGAACCAACTGCTGCGTGGTTTTCAGGGGGGTATGATGAGGCCTAAACCGTTTATTCCCGTACCGTTTGAGGATAACATCCCCTATGTTCGGGACAAAACCGATAATCGTGTCTGGTACCGGTGTCACAGCCGTGTGTTGTATGCAGATACGGATCGCTCCGGCTTGGTGTACCATTCCAATTACTTCCGGTTCTTTGAATTGGGACGGGCGTCCTTGATGCGGGATGCGGCGTACTCATACCGGGAGATTGAAGCCGGAGGGTATCTTTACCCGATCATCGAGGTGGGCGTCAACTACCACTCGTCGCTTCATTACGATGACCCCGTGTGGATTCATACCCATCCGGCCGGGCTCGAAAGGGTTCGCCTGCGATTTGATTATGTGATTACCCATGGTGAAACCGGGGAAATTGTTTGCAAGGGCTTTACCCGCCATTGCGCTCTCAACGCTACGGGTACCCCCGTGGCCATCGATGAAAAGACCCGTCACCTATGGAAAGTCTTCCCAAGATAACGGACCGGGTCCGGCTCCCCCTGGCCATCAAGGTTCCGCCCTATCTCTTGGACCATCAGTTCCAGGGGAAGGCGGTTCTTCCGGCGGTGGAGGCCATGGAGATACTGGCGGCATCCACTCTGGCCCACCTGCCGGGAACAGCCGTTCATTGTATCCGGGATGCCGGGTTTGACAAGTTTCTGGTCATTTCAGAAGGCTGCGACGCGTTAAACGCCTATAACGACCTTGAAGTTTTGGATAATGGCACGGTGATTTCAAGGCTCATCACCAAGACCCGATCCAAAAAGGCGATGATCACCCGGACACTGGAACACGCAACCCTTTGTTTCCAAGGGGTTTCAATCGCCTCAGAAGCGCCCCCTTTGGAAATTCCGGCATTTTCCGACCCGTCTTCTTCAAAATATCATATTTCCGTTGAAACCATCTACAAAAGCCTGGTACCCTTTGGTCCCCACTACCACAACCTGAAAGATGGGGTCACTATTTCCGAAGAGGACGCCATGGGCCGGGTTTACGCGCCGTCATGGGGTGCTGCCCCTGCCGGGCTTTTGGGTTCTCCCTTTCCCCTGGATGCGGCGTTTCATGCTGCCTGTGTCTGGGGGCAGCGGTATGCGGGGCTGGTGGGTTTCCCCGTGGGTTTTGGCTTGCGCCGACTGTTTGCGCCGACCCGCTCCGGGAGCACCCATACCGCCAGGATTTTCCCCAAAAAAGTCCATCCGGACCGGTTTTTGGCGGATATATGGATTACGGACATGGATGGCGCCCTTCAGGAGGCTGTGCTGGATGTGGTGATGCGAGATGTGAGCGGGGGCAGAATTAAACCCCCTTCCTGGATTGTATCAGATGCCGCCGAGGGAAAGGGATCAGACACTAAATATTAACTGTTTTCGGTGTTGTAACTTACATTTCGCACGATTAGAGCATAGGTTTCCGAATTATGTAGAACCAGGATTTTTAGTTAAACCTAAATTTTTAAAAAGCCACCATCGGTCTTGTATTGCAGCGTATAC
>JAFCZI010000196.1 GCA_019314425.1 Deltaproteobacteria bacterium
CCATGACATCTGCAATCGGCACGCCGTTCCATTCCAAAATTTCATCACCTACCTCCATTCCAGCGTTGTCAGCCTGTCCACCTTCCGTCACAATGTTTGCAATCAGTCGGCCGTCATCAAGGCCGATAATGCCGAATCCATAGCAGCCATTAATATGCTCCATGCACATGGCAGTAAGGTTCCCACCTGTAGTGGAAACATGACCGTCCGGTAAAGACTTGGTGTATTCAAGAATGGCCGTGACATAGGCTGCTTCGTCATTATTTTCCATGGCTTGAACCACCTTCGGTCGAGCTACGGCGTTTAATTCGTCCCAATCGATACCTTTCCACTCTCCAAAGGCATACTGTTCCGATACCTGCTGCTGAAGCGCATCAATAAGCTTCCACCCAAGTCATCTGAGCATAGTCGCCTATGCCTGGCTCTATAAAGGGGGTATCGCTATCGCTACCATCATTATTACAAGCACTGAACATGGTTAATGATAGAAAAAAGGAAAACAGAGCGGCACAGCGCCTTAAGCTAAACTCGGTCATCAAGCGGGATTTAAATCTATTCATGGATTACATCCTATTTTCATGTAATTTAAATTATGGGGTCTCGCACGTGTTGCCACATCAGGCGAACGCGGTTTACGTACGGTGAATGTTGTTGGCAAAATCAAATTTAGCTTATTGTGCTACACGTTTATTAGCTTTTCCTGCATTACCGTCTTTAGCTTTGGATTGTACCATTATTAGCTTATTCTGTCGAATAATTCTTCTATAGATTCCGTAACAGCTTAAAAAAATATCGGTTTTGCAACCTTTTCTATTTGCGATGACAGCAAAATATGATATCATTCGCTTCATGAACAGCCAACAGAGAAAAACGCTCGGAACAATTTTCACCGATCCGGTTAATGGTAATATTGAATGGCGGAAAATTGAATCGTTGTTTCTGGCTTTGGGGGCGGTTCGCACGGAAAAGGCAGGTTCCGCTATCAGTTTTGTCTTAAACGACGTTCGGGCGGATTTCCACCGTCCGCATCCTGACAAGGCGGCATTACGGTATCGCGTGAAAGATGCACGCAAGTTCTTGAATCAGGCAGGTATAACACCATGAACATGATGAAATACAAGGGCTATATCGCCCGCATTGAGTTTGATGAGGAAGACCGCATTTTTGTCGGACATCTGGCCGGTATTAAGGATATTGTCGGTTTTCACGGCACCACGGTCGATGAACTGGAAATTGCGTTTCATGAATCCGTCGATAGCTACATGGCCATCAGTAAAGAAACGGGAAGGCCCGCACAAAAGCCGTTCTCCGGAAAGCTGATGCTGCGGGTTCCACCGGAGGTTCATGCCGCCGTGGCAACTGCTGCCCAAGTGCGTGGAAAAAGTATCAATCAGTGGGCTTCAGAGGCTTTGGAAAAAGCGGCTCACGTTTAAGGTCTGATGGCGCCGTAAAAAGTCCCATCTACTGCGTTGCAGCAATTTTTCAGAATCTCAACATACGACATGTATGCCAGACGTTCCTGAAAAACTGCTACGCCTTGTATATGGAACCTTTTACGACGCCATCTACAGATGGATTTGTGACTTTTTACGAGTGCATCAAGATTTCAGCAAATTTCCATTGACATAGCCACCATCTCAAAACGTACCCGCAGATCTCAGGAAAATTTTGAAGATATTTGTCAAAAAATCCAAAAAAGACCAGGCTCAATACGTAAAAAAGCTGCCAGAATCCATCCGTCTTGACATCGATGAGAAGACGGTCGACCGGAAACTCAGTGTCCGCAATACTGCCACAGCCGCTTTAAACAACCTTGAAACCGTACTAAGGCTCGTTGAAGGCGGCAAAATCAAGGTCAGTGCCAAAACCGGTCGCCCGACGCTGGCCGCGCAGAAGAAACTGAGCAGGCTCCTGCAGGATGGCGACTGGTATGAAAAAAACGTCCTTTCTGTAATAGGTCATATCCAGGCGTTTGCCTGGCCCGTACTGCTCCAGGGAACGGGATTGGCAAAGACGGACGGCAGCACACTCAAACTTACCAACAGAGGGAAAAAAGCGCTTAAAAGTGACTTTCCACAGATCATCAAAGACGCATGGTCCAAATGGCAAACGAACAAGTTCCTGGACGAATTCAGCCGGGTGGACCTGATCAAAGGGCAGAGATCAACCCGGGGGCGGACGCTCTTTGCCGGACACACCCGGAGGCCGGCTTTACATGAAGGCCTTTGGGGCTGCACCCCAGGCAAATGGGTTTCAGTGGACGAATTGATCCGTTCAATGAATTCAATATGCCTTAATTTCGAGGTGGCGCGGTACGCCTGGAAACTCTATGTGGAAGATTCCAATTACGGGCGCCTGAACGAGTACGAGGACCAGGCCATGATCAAAAAACGGTATGTGCTGGCGTACCTTTTTGAGTACGCCGCCACCCTGGGGCTGATCGATGTGGCCTATATCCATCCGGACGGCGCTCTTTCCGACTATCATGCTCTCTGGGCCTGGGGTACGGGTGATATGACCTTTTTAAGCCGATACGATGGCCTCATGTACATACGACTGAATCCCCTGGGCGCTTTTGCCATGGAAATGACCGATGTTTATGAAACCGAACCCACGCAAATCCGGGCGATTCTCACAGTCTTACCGAATCATGATGTGGTGGTGACCGACGTGGTCGCCCTGTCTCCCGCTGACAGGCTGTTTCTTGAAAAAATTTGTGAAAAAAAATCACCCGTTTTATGGACTCTGACCACGCGCACCCTGCTTGAGGCGGCGCAAAACGGCACGAGCATTCAGGACATTAAAGCCTTTCTGAAATCCCGTTCCGCCCAGCCCGTTCCCAAAACCGTCACGGTCCTTCTGGATGATATGAAAAAGCGTTCAACCGGGCTTGAATACGCGGGAAGAACCCATCTCATCGCGTGCAAAGACGCCATGCTTCAAACACTGGTCTCATCCGATGCAACGCTTTCAAAGCTATGCCGACCGGCGGGGGAAAAACATCTCGTCATCATGCCGGGGAAAGAGAAACAATTCATAACGGCCCTGGTCCGGTTGGGCTACATCGTGCCGCAGCTGCGAGAGCAGATATGACCGATTACACCCCCGACAACCCGCTCATCGTCCAGGGCGATCACACCATTTTGGTGGAAGTCAACAGCCCCCGTTATGAAGCGGCCCGCAACGAACTGATCCGATTCGCCGAACTGGTCAAATCCCCCGAACACATTCACACCTACCGCATCACCCCGCTTTCCATCTGGAATGCCCGGGCCGCCGGGATTCCCGCCACAAGTATCATTGATGCCCTTCATGAATTTACAAAATACCCGGTTCCGGAACATATCCTCGTTGAAATCAATGATTTTGCCGCCAGATTCGGTCGTCTTAAGCTTCGGCGCCATAAAAAAGGAATCACGCTTTCCGCCGACAACGAACCCCTTGCAGAAGAGATCGTCCATACCCCTGCCATACGGGATCTTCTGGCCAGCCGCATTTCCCAAACCGAATTTCTCATCAGAGTGGCTGATCGCGGCAGGATCAAACAGGCACTCATCCAGGTCGGATTTCCGGCGGAAGACCTTGCGGGGTATGTAAAAGGAGAGCGGGTTGATTTCTCCGTGCGCACCACCACTTCTTCGGGCGCTGGCTTTTCTTTTCGCCCCTACCAGCAACAGGCGGCCGATATCTTCTACGCCAAAGGCGCTGATCAGGGTGGGGCCGGTGTCATTGTGCTGCCGTGCGGCGCCGGAAAAACCATTGTGGGGATTGGCTGTATGGCGCAGCTTCAAACATCCACCCTGATCCTCACCACCAATGTGACCGCCATCCGGCAATGGAAGCAGGAACTGATGGACAAGACCACCCTCTCTGAGGAGGACATCGGCGAATACAGCGGAAACGCGAAGGAAATTCGCCAGGTCACCATCGCCACATACCAGATCATGACCTATCGACCCAACAAAGAAGGCGATTTTCCGCACCTGACCCTTTTTGACGACCGCAACTGGGGGCTGATCATTTACGATGAGGTTCATATGCTTCCCGCCCCCGTTTTTCAGGTGACGGCCGGTTTGCAGGCCAGACGGCGCCTGGGCCTGACCGCGACCCTGGTTCGGGAAGACGGCAAGGAAGAGGATGTGTTTGCTTTGATCGGCCCCAAAAAGGTGGATGTGCCCTGGAAGGAAATGGAGCAGCAGGGCTGGATCGCCAAGGCCCGATGTTGCGAAATCCGCATTCCCCTTCCCGAAGACCTGCGCATGCCCTATGCCGTGGCAAACAAGCGAAGAAAATTCCGGATTTCTTCGGAAAATCCTGCCAAACAGGCGCTGATCAGAGAAATCATGGCCCGGCACAAGGGAAAACAGATCCTGTTGATCGGCATGTATATCGATCAGTTGAAGGCGGCCGCCAAAGGCCTGGATATCCCATTGATTACCGGATCCACATCCCAGAAGAAACGGGACAGCCTCTACGAAGATTTCAAGGACGGCAAAATCAGCACCCTGGCGGTTTCCAAGGTGGCCAATTTCGCGGTGGACCTGCCCGATGCCGCTGTGGCCATTCAGATCTCCGGCACATTCGGTTCCCGGCAGGAAGAAGCCCAGCGCCTGGGAAGGATTCTGCGGCCCAAACCCGGGGAAAATCAGGCCTACTTCTATTCGCTGGTCACCCAGGATACCGTGGAACAGGATTTTGCGCTGAAACGCCAGTTATTTTTGTGCGAGCAGGGATATGAATATGCCATACGAACTGAAGGTTCTTTAATGATCTCCCCTTCAGCGGTTGATTGAATGAGAACAAGACATGATACTTGTGAAAAAATACATTTTACACTCGTTGGCTAACCGAAATTTATAACCTGAAGTACGTCCCCTGATACATTTGGCAGTTATCCTCAACCCAAACTTTTAAATCCACTTTGATTCACAATTTATCCTTACTTTTTTATTTATCAAAGCATAACGTCAAAATCAGAGGCGCGGCTTTTGGCGTCCGCTGCATTTTTTTGTTATATTCCATTGGCAGTTGCTCTAATTCTTTGAGTAATTGAATTTTAAAAGAGCGTCCCGCTTTCACCACACGCTTTCAGACCCGGGAAGAAAGCTGCAAAGTAGGAGGCGGGGTAAAAATTAGGAAT
>JAFCZI010000197.1 GCA_019314425.1 Deltaproteobacteria bacterium
CGGGATCAGCAGGACCTTTCGGGAGGTTTCAAAGCCTTTATCGCCCTCCCCTTTCACCCGGAAAACACACCGCTGGCGCATCTGCCCGGCCCCACCGGCGTGGATATCCTCAAAACCATCGCAACGGCCCGGCTGATCCTGGATAACTTTGCTCATATCAAGGCCTACTGGGTGATGTTGGGACTCAAACTCACCCAGACCGCCCTTCATTTCGGGGCCGATGATCTGGAAGGAACCATTGTCAAAGAACGTATCGCTCACCAGGCCGGCGCCGCTACCGCCCCCGGTTTAACCCGGAAACGTCTGGTTGAGATGATCGAAGAGGCCGGATTAATACCCGAACAACGAGACACGTTTCATCAGCCGATTCAAGAATCCTGAGAAAAAAATGACCGCATCGATACTGAAAGAAACCATCAAAAAAGCGTCACGGGGGCTCCGGCTGGACCCGGACCAGGCGCTGCTCCTGTATGAAAAGGCGGATCTCCTCACCCTGGGACGGCTGGCGCAAGAAGCTCGTTTCAGACACAATCCGCACTTAATGGCCACCTACGCGGTGGACCGGAACATCAATTATACCAATATCTGTGTGTCCGGATGCGCGTTCTGCGCCTTCTACAAAAAAGGAGACGACCCGGAAGCCTATGTCATGGACCGGGACACCCTCAATGAAAAATGCGACGAAACCCTTGCCCTGGGGGGCACCCACATCTTGTACCAGGGGGGGCTCAACCCGGATCTGGATCTTTCCTGGCATGAACAACAGGTGGCCTTCATGAAAAGCAAAGGCCTTCATGTACATGGCTATTCCCCGCCGGAGATTGTGTTCATGGCCCATAAAGAAGGGCTTTCAATCCGTGACGTTATCCAACGGCTCAAGGAAGCGGGTCTCGGTTCCATACCGGGAGGGGGCGCAGAAATCCTGGTGGACCGCGTAAGGCGGAAGATATCCCCCAACAAAGCCTCCACAGCCCAATGGCTTGAGGTCATGCGCAGTGCGCACCATCTGAATCTCAAAACCACCGCCACCATGATGTTCGGTCATGTTGAGACCCTGGAAGAAAGGATTCTGCACCTTTCAGCCATTCGGGAACTTCAGAACGAAACCGGCGGGTTCACCGCCTTTATCCCCTGGCCCTACCAACCGGGGAAAAACACCCTGTCCGGTCGGGCCGCCGGGGGCACCACCTATCTGCGGACCCTGGCCATCTCCCGAATTTTTCTGGACAATGTGCCCCACGTCCAGGCTTCCTGGGTCACCCAGGGGCATCATATCGGTCAGATCGCCCTTCATTTCGGGGCCGACGATATGGGGTCCACCATGATTGAGGAAAACGTGGTGGCTTCCGCAGGGGTCAAAAATAAAATGAACCGAGATGAAATCATTCGACTGATTGAAACGGCGGGGTTCAAAGCCGTTTGGCGGAACACCCTGTACCAGCTCCTGGAAACGGGAGAAACGGCGGCCCCATGACCCCCACCATCCATCGGGCACGCTGGATCATGACCGAGCCGGGGCGCTGGCTTGAAAACGGCCGCGTCGTGGTCCAGGAAAATCGAATCCTGGAAGTCGGCGGGATCGGCGCCTCAACCAACAAAGACGGCCGAATCATCGACCATGGAGACGGTATTCTTATGCCGGCCCTGGTGAACGCCCACACCCATATGACTCTTTCTGAACACGCCAGATCCCATGCCGTCAAAGGATTCATCCCGTGGGTCCAGACTCTGATCACCGAACGCAATCGCCAAAGCCCTGAAGACGCCGAACGGACGGTTCGGAGCGGCGCCACCGCCCTCAAAAACACGGGCACGGGCCTGGCGGGTGAGTTCGGCCCCCATGTTCCGGTGGCCATGGCGCTGAAAACCTTGCGCATACAAGCAACGGTCTGGATCGAATGCCTTGGCAATGACCGGGACCTGCCAGCGCTTCCGGAGGACACCCGGACCATCCGCCACGCTTACGGGGGACACGCCCCCCACACCACCAGCCCGGACCTGCTCAAACGGCTTCAGGCGGCGGATACCCATCTGGGACAGCGATTCTGCCTCCATCTGGCTGAATCCCGGGAAGAAATGACATTTCTTCAAGAAGGCAAAGGAGACTGGGCGGATTTCATGACCCGAATGGGGATCGATTTTTCCAATTGGGACTGTTTTGGAAAACGACCCGTTGAAATGGCCCTTGAACGGGGATTGCTGGATCAAAATACCCTGGCCATTCATCTTCTGGAAATCAACGCCCGGGAAATGGAACAATTTGCCGAGACCGGCGCACACGTCTGCATTTGCCCTCGATCCAACTGGATGTTGCACCGGAAGTTGCCGAATATTGAGGCGTTCCTCGAACTGGGCATTCAACCGGCGTTGGGCACCGACTCACTGGCCTCGGTTCCCACCCTCAGCCTCTTTGATGAAATGCGATTTATCCATGACCATTATTCGGACCTGAGCCCCGACGTGATACTGGGATTCGGGACCATAAACGGCGCCCGGGCCCTGGGTTGTCCGGATATGGGATCCCTGCGACCGGAAAACCGAAGCGCCATGATCCATGTGGATTTAGACGTCAATAACCCGAAACAGGCGGCAGAAGCACTGGTTTCCGTGGAAAACCTGGTGTTACATCCGATTTTTTGATATCGCTAACAGGGCGCAGGAGACAGTTTTCAAAGTGTAGAAAGAAAATCGAAGGGAATTTTGCTGCCCCCTGACAACTGCCCCCTGACAACTTTCACAAAAAATGGAGGACATCATGCCCTTTAAAAATCTTCAGGACCTGGTTAAACACCTGGAATCCAAAAAACAGCTGATTCAAATAAAGGAACCCGTAAGCCCCAATCTCGAAATCACTGAAATCACCGACCGGGTGGTAAAGAAAAAGGGGCCCGCCCTTCTCTTTCAAAACCCCACGGATTACAGCTTCCCGGTGCTCACCAACCTGTACGGGAGCCTTGAGCGGATTCGGAGCATATTCGATATTCAAGAACTGGACGACCTGGGCAAGGGCTTTGCCCGTTTTCTTGAAATTGCCCCGCCAAAAGGATGGGTGGAAAAGCTGAAACTGCTGCCCAAGCTCAAAGAAGCGGCCAACATATTCCCGAAATCCGTGAAACGCGCTCCCTGTCAAGAAATCATCAACACCGAGAATCCCGACTTGACCCAGTTGCCCGTTCTCACCTGCTGGCCCGAGGACGGGGGGCCGTTCATCACGCTTCCCGTGGTCATCACCCGCCACCCCGTAACCGGAAAGCGAAATCTCGGGATGTATCGCATGCAGATCTACGACAAATCCACCGCCGGTCTTCACTGGCATATTCATAAGGACGGGGCCGACCATTACCGGGAGAGCGCACCCACAAAACCCCTTCCCGTGGCCGTGGCCCTGGGCCCGGACCCCATTACCACCTATTGCGCCACAGCGCCCCTGCCGGATGGAATGGATGAGCTGTTTCTGTCCGGCTTTCTACGGCAGAAGCCCGTTGAACTGGTCAAATGCGTCACCTGCGACCTGGAAGTCCCCGCTGAAAGCCAGTTCGTGCTGGAAGGCTATGTCACCCGGGGTGAATTGAAAACCGAAGGCCCTTTCGGGGATCATACAGGGTATTACTCGCCAGCGGACACTTATCCAGTCTTTCACCTCACCGCCATCACACACCGAAAGGACCCCATTTATCCCGCCACCATCGTGGGATACCCCCCCATGGAAGACCAGTGGCTGGGCAAAGTGACCGAGCGGCTGTTTCTCCCCTTGATCAAACAGCAACTGCCCGAAATCGTAGACATGAACCTGCCGGTGGAAGGGTGTTTTCACAACCTCTGTTTCGTCAGCATTCAAAAGCGGTATCCGGGGCACGCGCAAAAGGTAATGCAAGCCATATGGGGACTGGGGCAGATGATGTTCAGCAAGATGATTTTTGTCTTTGACAAAGACGTGGATGTTCAGGATATCCCGCAGGTATTGTTTCACCTGGGCAATGTGGATCCGGGCCGTGACATCACCAGGGTCAAAGGGCCGGTGGACGCCCTGGATCATGCATCCACCCTGCCCCATGTGGGCACCAAGATGGGCATGGACTGCACCGCCAAATGGCCCACCGAAGGATATGACCGGGGGTGGCCGGAGCTGATTAAAATGTCGCCCGATATTGTGAGTAAGATTGATAAAATCTGGAACAGGCTGGGGCTGTAATCTTGAAAACCCTTTTATCCCTTATTAAAATCGAACACACCCTCTTCGCATTGCCCCTGGCCTTTACCGGCGCAGTTTTAGGTGCCCGGGGGCTGCCCCCCATCCCCGTTCTGCTCCTCATGGCGGTGGCATTCACCGCCGCCCGTGCCTCGGCCATGGCCTTCAACCGCATCGCCGACCGTCACCTGGACGCACAAAACCCGCGCACAGCCAACCGGGAAATTCCCTCGGGGGCCTTATCCGTTTCCCGGGTCTGGTTGCTGATCATCGTGTCAATTGCGGTTTTCCTGATAGCCTCATGGGCCATCAATCCCCTGTGCGGTAAATTGGCGCCTTTCGCTCTGGTGGTGCTTCTGGGATACTCCTACACCAAACGATTCACCGCCCTCTGCCACCACCTCCTCGGCCTGGCGCTGGGAATGGCCCCCGTGGCCGGTTGGATTGCCGTAACGGGCGCATTTTCTTTGGCCCCGATCGTCCTGGGTTTGGGCGTCATCTTCTGGACTGCGGGCTTTGATACCCTTTACGCCTGCCAGGACGTTGAATTTGATCGGAGCATGGGGCTTCATTCCATTCCCGCTCGACTGGGAACCCGCACTGCCCTCAAAGTAGCAGCGTTAAGCCATGTGGCGGCATTTCTGCTGTTTATTCTGGCGGGGGCACTGGCATCTCTGGGGGTGGGCTTTTATCTCTTCTCAATTATCACGGGGGCGCTGCTGATCTGGGAACACCGGCTCATCACACCCGACGATCTGACGCGTCTGGACATGGCCTTTTTCAGAGTCAACAGTATGGTTTCGGCGAGCTTGCTTTTAGCGGTAATTGCGGGGTTGGTCTGATTCGGAGTCCCTTTACCCCTGTTTTTTCAAGTCTTCAATAGATTGGCATACTTCATCAATAAACATTTCCAATTCCAGGTGATGAAAATTTGGGTCAACCGGATC
>JAFCZI010000198.1 GCA_019314425.1 Deltaproteobacteria bacterium
AAGGAAGAGCGCTTTTTTCCCCACGTGGAGGACCTGCCCGAAGATCTGGTGTCAAGACCGCCTGTTGTGACCATTATGGGCCATGTGGATCACGGCAAGACCTCCCTGCTCGATTATATTCGAGAATCGAACATTATCGGGGGGGAATCGGGCGGTATTACCCAACACATCGGGGCATACTATGTGAAGCGTGAAACCGGTGATATCGTTTTTCTCGATACGCCAGGCCATGAAGCATTTACGGCCATGAGAGCGCGGGGAGCAAAAATTACCGATATTATCATCCTGGTGGTGGCGGCGGATGATGGCGCCATGCCACAGACCAAGGAAGCCATTAATCATGGACGGGCAGCGGGAATCCCTATTATTGTGGCCATTAACAAAATGGACAAGGCCGATGCTGATCCGGAAAGGGTGAAACGGGAATTGGCTGAATTGGATCTTGCACCGGAGGAATGGGGGGGCGATACGCTCCTGGCGGAAATTTCGGCCAAAACGGGAGAAGGGATCGATTCTCTCATGGGGTTGATTCTGTTACAGGCCGAAATGCTTGAATTGTCGGGGAATCCCGACAGGGAGGCAAGAGGATCTGTGGTGGAGGCGGAGCTGGACAAGAGCCGCGGGCCGGTGGCCACGGTCCTGATTCAAAACGGCACGCTTAATAATGGCGACCAGTTCGTTTGCGGTGAGCATTTCGGTCGTGTGCGGGCCATGTCGGACAGCCGTGGGCGGAAAATAACGACCGCAGGTCCTTCTACCCCCGTTGTTTTGTATGGGATCTCCGGTGTTCCCATGGCCGGGGATGAGTTTATTGTTGTGAAAGATGAAAAAATCGCCAAACAGATCATTGAACATCGAAAAGAAAAATCCAGGAAACCGGAAGGTACGAAAACCGGACTGGTGAGCCTCGATGATTTGTATGAGAGGATTAAGGATGGCGGCATTAAAGAATTGAATATCATCCTTAAGGCTGATGTGCAGGGCTCTTCGGAGGCCCTTGCCGAGTCCCTGATCAAGCAGAGTACGGATGCTGTAAAGCTGCAGGTGATACATTCGGCAACCGGTGGTATCACGGAATCCGATGTTACCCTTGCGGCCGCCTCCGATGCCATTATTCTGGGGTTCAATGTGCGGGCCAACCCAAGGGTCCTGGCTCTGGCAGAGAAAGAACATATCGATATTCGGTTTTATGATGTGATTTATAACGCCATCAATGATGTGCGTTTGGCCATGACCGGCCTTTTGGAACCGATTCTGAAAGAAAAGGTGGTTGGGCATGCGGAAGTTCGGGAAATTTTTCATGTGCCTAAAATCGGAACCATTGCAGGATGCCATGTCATGGATGGCCATGTGGAAAGAAATGCCAAAGTTCGATTGTTGCGGGACGATGTGGTTGTTTTCGATGGTACAATTTCATCTCTAAGGCGATTTAAGGACGATGTCAAAGAGGTCCAGTCCGGGTATGAGTGCGGTATCGGTCTGGATAATTTCGGTGATGTCAAACCTTCGGATATTTTCGAAATTTACCAGATAGAAGAAGTTGCTGCGGAACTATAACTAGGCGCAGCCATTCCCGGTCGTATTGTTTTTCTTGAAAAGTCAAGCACTTATGATTTGCGGTTTCGTGAAGGATTTTTAATATAAATCAAGCACTTATATGTTTTAAGAAGCACGTATGATCTCAAAATTAGATAAGGTGTTAATTTTACTATACTTTTTTGCACGAAAGCACCTATCAATAAACCTTTAAATATCAAGCAATCAGCTTGCTTCCGGGAATTGCTGAACTAGGCGGCAGAGCCGCAGTTTTAAGTTTTGGGCTTTCCAGCCAATGAACTTCTTGTTTTTTGTGACAGAAAACCAGGTGATAAGATACTAATAATGGTGGTGGGTACTTTAAAGATTGAGTTTCTCCTTTTTGACAACCGGTCTCTCAAGGGGAAACGGAAAGTCGTCAGGAGTATGATTGATAGAGTGAAGTCCAGGTTTAATGCGGCTATCGCTGAAGTGGGTTCCAATGATAAGTGGCAGAAAATTGAGTTGGGGGTGAGTACGGTGGGCAATGATCGGCGCCACGTTGATTCCTCTTTGAACCACATCCTGGATTTTCTTGAATCGCTTTGCCTGGCGCAAATTGTGAATACGGAAATTGATATTATCAATATGTGAGGCCTCTCGTTCCCACGCTCCGCGTGGGAGCGTTGTTCAGGGCGCTTTGCGTCCTTTTATCATGGCCTATTAACGGACGCAGAGCGTCCAAAGTGCATTCCCACGCAGAGCGTGGGAGCGAGGTGAATTCTGATATGTTGCCGGGAAAACGATCCGTGCGTGTCGGGGATGTGATTTTGAAAGAGGTGGCGTCCCTGCTGTTGGAGAAGGTGCGAGACCCGCGTGTGCAGGGTGTCACCCTGACGGGGGTTCGCCTTAGTGATGACCTCAAACTGGCTCGGGTATATTACAGCGTTATGGGAGATCAGACCCAGGTGGAAAATGCGCAGTCGGGTTTGAACAGTGCGACGGGATTTGTGAAGAGAGAAGTCGGCAGACGTGCGGGTTTACGGTACATCCCCGACATTAAATTTGTTTATGACCCTTCCCTGAAAGCCGGAGCGCATATGGAGCGTGTTTTTGAAAAAATTCACAAGTCGGAGTAGGGGGATGGTTTCGGAAAATCCCCTCCCGGATGTTTTGAAAAAGATTGCCGGGGTGCTGAGTGAAGGGAATCGCTTTCTGATGATGACCCATGAAGATCCGGATGTTGACGGCTTGGGGTCCATGCTTGCCCTTGGAAAGAGCCTGGCGGATATGGGGAAAGAGGTGGTCCTTTTGATCCAGAAGTCCCTTAACCCTCCTTTGTCGCTCTTAACGGGCGCCGAAGAAATGTTTACCCTGTTGAAACCGGACCGGGTTCCCGACGCCGAAAGGGATTTTGATGCGGTTCTGGCGTTGGATTGTGCAGAGAGGGAACGATTGGGTTTATGCGTGAGTTCATGGCCCGTTGAGGGACTTACCATTAACATTGACCACCATGAGACCAATACCTTTTTTGGCCGGTATAACCTGGTCGATGCGAACAGTTCTTCCACTGGGGAGCTGGTGTATCGATTGATCGGAACCGGGGGGTTTCCAATGGGCGATGCGGTTGCTGAAAATTTATTTTCGGCAATTCAGTCGGATACAGGGTCTTTCAAATACACCAACACCACGTCAAGCGCCATGAGAATCGCGGCAGATCTGTTGGACCGTGGGGTTAACCCCTGGCAGACATACCGGAGAACCATGAATGGATACGGCCCCTTGCGGTTGAAGTTGCTGGCCGGGGCGTTGGCCCGGGTAGAACTTCACGACGAGGGCAGAATCGGCATGATGATCCTCCCCCGGGAGATGTTTGAAAAAAGCGGTGCGTGCGGTTCCGATTGTGAAGGGTTTGTGGATTATCCCCGGTATATTGCCGGGGTTGAGCTGGCGGTGATGATCAGAGAAAGAGGTGAAAACACTTATAAGTTCAGTCTTCGTTCAAACCAATGGGCGAATGTGGCTGAGCTGGCGTCACGATTCGGGGGTGGCGGTCATGCTAGGGCGGCGGGGTTTACCGGTAACGGGCCTCTTGTCACATTAAAGAAAAATTTTTTGTTGGAAGCGGGGCGGTTGTTGAATGAAACGTCCCGATGACGGCATACTCCTGGTTGACAAAGGGGAAGGCGAGATGTCGCACGGGGTTGTCAAAAAAGTACGATCCGCGCTGCGTCAGGGAAAACGATACAAGGTTGGGCATGCGGGAACCCTGGATCCCTTTGCGACCGGACTTCTGGTGGTCCTTCTGGGACAGGGGACCAAGTTGTCCCGGTTCATTATGGCCGGCGAAAAAGAGTATCTGGCCACGCTGGAACTGGGCGTAGAAACCGATACCCTGGATCCCACGGGCCGGGTGACGGCCGTTCGTGACGTCCCCGCGTTAAGTCTTGACCATATTCGAGAAACGGTCAGGCGGTATGAGGGAACGATTCGACAGACGCCACCGGCCTATTCTGCGGTTAAATGTCAGGGATTGCGAGCTTATGCACTGGCTCGGAAGGGTCTTCCGGTAAAGCTGAAGGAGCGGACGATTACGGTCCATTCCATATCCATCGTTTCCGTTGATCTGCCGGATATTACCATGCGGATCAGATGCGGCGGCGGTACCTATATTCGAACACTTGCGGCTGATCTGGCAAGAGATTTGGGATCAGTAGGGCGTTTGAAAACCCTGAGGCGGTTGAAAAGCGGTCCCTTTGATGTGGTAGACGCTGTTTTTTCCGGAGACATTTCCTCCGAATCCCTTGTTTCAATTTTGGAAAAGGGGGTGTCCTTACGAAACGCACTGCCTGAAATGGGTGAAATAGAAGTGGATTCCATGTTAGCGGAAAAAGTACGACAGGGATATCAGCCCGGTTGGAATGAGTTGGCCCGTATGGTGGATACTGTTCATCCTTCGTTTAAACGTATTGAAAATGATCGGGAAGTATTCATGAAACTGGTCAGTGGCGATAACCTTTTGGCGATTGCAAAGAAGGACGATGGGGAGGGCGGTCATGAAAAAGTAAAATTTGAGAGGGTGTTTTCTTGATCTTTTTTTATTTATTTTTTCTGCGCTGAAGCGCGGGAATACACGCCCGGGAGGATTCCCCCTTGACCGGTATAATGTGAGACACTTCCGGGGCAACCGATATTTTTGCTAAAATATGTTTAGCGTTTTGGAAACATCAATTTTTAGGAGGTACTAAAAGTGGTTTTGACAGCGGGAGCAAAGAAAGAAATTCTTGATCGGTTTAAGCTTCATGAAAAGGATACCGGTTCACCCGAGGTTCAGATTGCCTTACTTACCAGTCGAATCAAATACCTTACGGAACATTTCAAGGTCCATAAAAAAGATCACCATTCACGTCGAGGACTATTGAAACTGGTGGGCCAGAGGCGAAGACTTTTGAATTATCTGAAGAAAAAAAATATGGAGAAATACCGGTCGCTTATCAAGGATCTCGGTATTCGGAAATAGTGCGGTTGTTCATGTAATGCACTGAAAGGATGTATGAAATAATGGTAA
>JAFCZI010000016.1 GCA_019314425.1 Deltaproteobacteria bacterium
GACCCATGGGCGGGCACAAGACCCGCCCCTACGAAACCAATCGGGTTCACCCGTAGGGGCGGGTCTTGTGCCCGCCCTTGGGTTGAAACGCATCAGCACACGCCTGACTGCAAAAAAAGTGTGTTTCACCACCCACAGTTTTTCTAATGGCGCCGCCCTTTGGGATATAGATCATGCAATTCGGATACTGCACCATCTCATCCACAGGCCCTAAAGCGGTATTTCCACGATCCCTTCCGCCGGATAAGCGCATCTTCTGCACGAAACGGAAAACGAAATAAGCCAGAGCTCCAAAAAACAGCAGTTTCAGCATTCAGGACCTCCCATAAGTTTCCACAGCCTGACCATCCTCAGGAAGCAACCCGGCCAGTTCCCGTATGGACCGGCGCAAAACCGGGTGAACCAGATCAGGTGCAACCTGCAGCAGGGGTGTCAGCACAAACCGTCTCAAATGCATCAGCGGATGGGGAACAATCAAGTCAGGCGTTTTGATAATTCTGGAGCCAAACAGCAGAATATCCAGATCGATTACCCTCGCATCCCATTTTTTCCGTCTCACCCGGCCCATATCCGCTTCAATCTCAAGAAGGCGTTTAAGCAGCATACCGGCGGAAAGATCTGTATCCACAATAACCACACCGTTCACATAAGGGTCCTGCCCTTCAACCCCCACGGGCTCAGTCCGGTAAAAAGGCGACTTCGCCCTTACTGAACATCCTTCCAGCCGTCCCATCAGGAAAATGGCCCGTTGGCAATGATCGGTTTTACGACCGATATTTGATCCGATACCGATATAAGCGCTTTCCATCGACACACGTTGTTCTGAAATGCCTACAACTTCAGACCTTTCAATCTCTCAATGGCCTCTCCAAGCCTTTTTCGGTTCTGGGTCAAAGCAATGCGAAAGTACCCTTCCCCGGGATCACCAAAGCCATTTCCCGGTGTGACCACCAATCCCGCCTCTTCCAGAAGACGGGTCGCAAACGTTGCAGACGTATACCCCTCAGGCACCCTAATCCACAAATAAAACGTCGCTTTCGGCGGATCCAGCTCAAACCCGGCTTCTCTGAGTCCCTGAACCATGAGATCCCGCCTAGCCGAATAGATGCGGTGCATATCCGCGACACAGGCCTGATCCCCTCGGATGGCCTCGATCCCGGCCCTCTGAACAGCCTGAAACACACCGGAGTCGACATTGCTCTTGATGGCGCCGAGCCCGGCAACCCCTTCTGAATTTCCCACGGCAAAACCGATCCGCCAGCCGGTCATATTGTAAGTTTTCGAAAGGGAATGGAATTCCATCCCCACGTCTTTAGCGCCGTCAACCTCCAGAAAACTGGGCGGCCGATACCCATCAAAAGCCATCTCCGTATAGGCCGCATCATGGCATACCAGGATGTTGTGTTTTTCCGCAAAAGAGACCACGCGGCAGAAAAAATCCAGATCCGCCACCGCTGAAGTCGGATTATTGGGATAATTGATAAACATCAGCTTGGCGCGATCCGCCACCGCCGAGGGAATGACGTCCAGATCAGGCAAAAAATTATTCCGGCTCAATAACGGCATCACGTAGGATTCGCCACCGGCAAAAAGGGTCGCAATGTTGTAAACCGGGTACGCCGGACTCGGCACCAGAGCCACATCACCCTGATTAATAAAGGCCAGGGGAAGATGGGCAATACCTTCCTTGCTCCCGATGAGGGATACCACTTCCAATCCCGGATCAAGCGCCACACCAAACCGTTCCCCATACCACCAAGCCACGGCTTCCTTGAAATCCGTCATCCCCGAATAGGAGGGGTACTGGTGATTTGCCGGATCGTCAACCGCCCGCTTCATTTCCCCGATGATATGTTCCGGGGTAGGGAGGTCCGGGTCCCCCACACCCAGATCAATAATATCCACGCCTCTGGCCTTCACCTCGGCCTTCTTCCGGTCAATCTCCTTAAACAGATAGGGGGGGAGCTGCTTTAAACGTTCGGCTTTCTCAAATCTCTCCATTATGATCCTCTTTACGGTTACCCATATTTACAACGGTAGGAGCACGATGCATCGTGCCCCTACTTAAGTCCCAATACATCCTGCATATCGTACAGTCCTGCCGGCTGTCCGGTAATCCAAAGGGATGCCCTTACAGCGCCCCTTGCAAAATTATCCCGGTTATGGGCCCGGTGCACCAGCTCCAACCGCTCGCCAATACCGCCAAACATGACCGTATGTTCTCCCGCGATATCACCGGCGCGCCAGGTCTGAATGCCGATCTCTTCATCGGTTCGCTCGCCGATCATTCCCTTCCGACCATAAACGCCGACTTTTTCGAGATCACGATCCACCGATTCCGCCAGGATCCGTCCCAGCCGCATGGCTGTTCCGCTGGGGGCATCCTTCTTGAGACGATGGTGCACCTCAAGAATTTCCATATCGTAATCATTACCTAAGATTCGCGCCATCTCCCCCGCAATCTTAAACATCACGTTAACGCCCACACTCATATTGGGCGCCATAACGCATGGGATTTTGCCGGAAAGGGTTTCAATTTCTTTCACCCCGTCTTCAGAAATCCCGGTGGTTCCAATGACCATGGAGACCCCTTTTTCCGAGGCGATTCGCATGTTTTGAAGGGTGCTTTCCGGCTGGGTGAAATCAATCAAAACATCAGCCCCGTCGATGGCCTCATCAACGGAGCCGCAAATCACAACGCCCAGCTCACCAATTCCAGCTACCGATCCCGCGTCCTGTCCCACACCGGGGTGTTCGGGATGTTCAAAGGCCCCTGCCAACTCACTTTCAGGGTTCTGATGAATCATGGCGACGATTCTCCCCCCCATGCGACCGGCGGCCCCCGCAACCACTATTCTAATCATGTTGCAACCTCCATGATTTTGTGTTCTTCGTTCTACGCTTTATATCAGACTGTAATCCGTAAGCACCGTTTTCAGTTTTTCCAGGTTGGGAGGACTCATCGGACACATGGGCAGCCTCATTTCATCGCCGATCAATCCCATCAATGCTGCGGAAGTCTTCACCGGAATCGGGTTCGTTTCAAAAAACATGGCCTTACACAGGGGCAATATTTTGTAGAAAAGCCCTCGTGCCGCCGCCACATTCCCCTCAGCCCAAGCCTTCACCAAATCTGCGCTGTCCCGGGGGGCAATATTGGCCACAACGGAAATGACTCCTTTTCCACCAATAGCCAGCACCGGCAGGGTCAGGTTATCATCGCCTGAAAGCAAGGTGATTTTGTCTCCGGCCAATCGCACGATATCGGCCATCTGGCTTACATTCCCGGAAGCCTCCTTGATCGCGACGATTTCCGGAAACACCGCCAATCTGGCCACGGTCTCGGGCTCCAGGTTGACGCTGGTTCTCCCCGGCACATTGTAGAGGACCTGGGGCAGAGGAACCGCTTTCAAGATGGCCTCAAAATGACGGAAAAGGCCCTCCTGCGTGGGTTTGTTATAGTAAGGTGTCACCTGAAGGGTGGCATCCACCCCCACTTCCTTGGCGTGTTTTGAAAGTGCAATGGCCTCGCTGGTGCTGTTCCCACCGGTTCCGGCGATAACGGGAACCCGCTTGTTCACCGCCTCCACCGCGATATCAATCACCCTGGCATGTTCGTTTATATCCAAGGTTGCACTTTCTCCGGTAGTGCCACAGGGGACAATGGCGCTGGTGCCGTTTTCGATTTGAAATTCAATCAGTTTACGATACGCATCTTCATCCACCTGCCCATTTTTGAAAGGGGTCACAAGTGCCACAATAGAGCCTTCAAACATAGGGAATCTCCTTTTCTGGTTGTTCTGAGTTCATGGATCAAAACCCGCCGGGTGCTTAAATGGCTTCATCATGAAGCGTCGCCATATAAATAACAGACGTGTTTCCCTGGAGCCAAACCCTCTCGCCGGTCCGGTCGCCAATGCCTCCGCTGTTTAAGTGGATGGTCAATATTTCACCCCCCCGCGTGTGAACCCTGACCGGAGACGACACCATACCTCGGCGGTACGCCATCAGAGCAGAGGCGATTGCCCCGGTTCCACATGCCAGGGTTTCGTCTTCCACGCCCCGTTCATAGGTTCTGACGGCCAGTTCATCCGGGCCCGTAATGGTCATGAAATTGGCGTTGGTCCCTTCGGGGGAAAACCGTTCATGGTAACGGATTTCACGGCCCTGCGCTATGACGGGATGATGTTCCAGGTCTGCCACCTGCACCACCACATGCGGTACCCCGGTGTTCACAAAATCACAGCTTATCCAGCCGGGGAGCCGTGCCAGATCCACATCCATCGCCGCATCTCGAGGTTCCGGCATCAGCACCTTGACCACACGGCCCGCCACCTGGGCGGAGATGGGACCCACACGCGTTTCGAAGGTCATTTCGGAACCGGCGATCCCCTTTAAGTAGGCGAAACGGGAGACACATCGTCCACCGTTACCGCACATTTCCACCTCCCCGCCATCCGCGTTAAAAAACCGCCATCCAAAATCATATGCCTTCGAATCCGTTACAAATATAACGCCATCGGCCCCGACTGATTCCCTGCGGCGACAGGAGCGTGCCACCAACCGGCTCATGTCATCTTCTTTCACAAGCCCTTTCCGGTTGTCAATGAGAATGAAATCATTACCGGTGCCGCTCATTTTCCAGAATTCAATGGGTTCCATTTCTAAAAACCTGCTGTTTCAATCTTCGTTTAGGAAGTCCGGGATGGATTCCCCTCGCACAAGATCTTCAAAGGTTTCCCGTTGCCGGATAATTTCAAAACGACCGCCTTTGACCATTACCTCACATACCCGGGGCCTCGAATTGTAGGTGGACGACATACTAAACCCATAGGCGCCCGCACTCATGACAGCGATTAAATCATCCGGCGCCAGGGGGTCCACCAACCTATCTTTGGCCAGAAAATCACCGGATTCACAGATGGGTCCCACAATATCCGCTGTCAGTTTTTCGCCAGGCGTCTGTTTCACCGACTGAATACCATGGTAAGCCCCGTAAAGGCTCGGCCGCATCAAGTCGTTCATGGCCGCATCCACCACGAAAAAATTTTTCTCATGGCTGGTCTTGGCGTAAAGCACCTTGGTGATCAACACACCGGCATTGCCCACAATAACGCGCCCCGGTTCCAGGATCAGGGTCCAGTCCGAAGAAGCCAACCCCGATTTAATATCACAGGCATATTCACTGGGAGACGGCGGCGTTTCGTTATCGTAGGAAATCCCCAATCCCCCGCCCAGGTCCAGATAACGGATTGAAATATTCATCCGCTCCAGCTGTGCAATCAGCGCCTTGAGTTTTCCAAGGGCGTCCACGAAAGGGCTCGTCTGCGTCAACTGGCTGCCGATATGGCAAGAAACCCCCACCACATCCAAACCATCCAGCGCGGCGGCTCTCTCATATTGTTGAAGCGCCTCCTCAACCCCAATGCCGAATTTGTTCTCCTTGAGGCCCGTAGAGATATAGGGGTGGGTCTGGGGGTCCACATCCGGGTTGACCCTGATGGAAATACGCGCTTTTTTGCCGGAATTTAATGCCACCTGATTCAGCTTCATCAACTCCTGTGGAGATTCCACATTAAACATGAGGATCTCTGACGACATGGCATATTCCAGATCCCGCAGGCTTTTACCGACCCCTGAAAAAACAATTTTAGCGGGATCCACTCCGGCGTTCAAGGCCCTGTAAAGCTCACCCCCCGATACAATATCCACGCCGCCGCCCCGACGGGCAAACAGCGCAAGGAGCGCCTTGTTGGAATTGGATTTCATGGAATAACAGGTCAGGTGCCTCACATCGGAAAAAGCGCCATCAAACGCGTCAAAGTGCTGTTTCAGGGTTGCGTGAGAATACACATAGAAAGGGGTTCCCACCTTTTCCGCGATAGACGATATGGGAACATCCTCACAATACAGTTCGTTTTTTTTGTAATGAAAATGATGCATGGATTACTCGATTACAGTTTTTTTGATTGGACACCAAGACTCTAGAAAATTACAGATCAGAAATCAATTTTATTCTGCCCGATGTCGGACCGAGACGACCCTCTTTTTCCATAAAACGCACCGCGACAAAACAGATGCCTTTTTGTTTGAACACCGGCAGCCGGCACTCAAATTGGCCATCACGGATGATCTGGCCCGTAATATCCCTGAAATGGGTCATGTCAATGGGGCACCCTTCGCAGGGGGGCCGATCCAGGGAATACCAGACATAATAGACCCGGCAGCCGGTGGTAAGCGCCCGGGACGCATCATCTCCCTGAATGAGTCCCTTCAGTACCAGGGTTTTATCTTTCCAGGCGCCTTCGAGCTGATCCACCCTGACGTTATAATCCCTCTGCTGCGAAACAAACGGCGGCCGCTTTACTCCGCATCCGGCAGAGAAAATCAGGACGAATGCCAAAAACAGACAATAGACAACGGATAACGGACAACGGCGGGGGGGGATCTGGGTTCTGCCCTCTGTCATCTGCCCTCCGTCCTCCGTCCTCCGCCCTCCGTCTTCAACTGCTGTTTCGCCATTTCAATTTCGTTCTTCACAGCGTCGGGACCGGTTCCACCCGGAATGTTTCTCCTGCCCACAGTTAATTGGGGATCAAGCCATGCGTAGACATCCTCACCAATCTGCCGATTATAGGTCTTCATCTCTTTCAGGGAAAGTTCATGGAGTTCCTGGTTTTTTCCCATGGCAAAGACTACCATTTTTCCAACAATTTCATGCGCTTCCCGAAAAGTAAGGCCCTTTCCGACAAGATAATCGGCCAGATCGGTAGCCACCAGATAACCTTTCTCCGTAGCCGCTTTAAGCGTGTCCGTTTTGAAAGTGACCGCCCCCAGAAGGCTCCCCATAACCCTGAGACACATCTGGACCGTATCGGCCGAATCGAACAGGGCTTCCTTATCCTCCTGCATGTCCTTGTTATAGCTAAGCGGCAAGCCCTTCATGGTGGTCAGCAACCCCATAAGATGGCCATAGGCCCGACCGGTTTTTCCCCGAATGAGCTCCGGAAGATCCGGATTTTTTTTCTGGGGCATGATGCTGCTGCCGGTGGAAAATGCGTCGGAGATCACAATGAAACCAAACTCCTGGGTGGACCAAAGCACCAGCTCCTCACTCAAGCGGCTGAGATGCATCATCACCATCGACGCGTTGTAGAGAAAATCCAGGACAAAATCCCTGTCGCTCACCGCGTCCATGCTGTTCCTGGAAATTTGGTCAAATCCCAACGATTCCGCAACCATTTCCCGATCCAGATCAAAGGTGGCGCCGGCCAGGGCCGCACTGCCCAGGGGCATGACATTGACACGCGCCTGGCTTTCTTCAAACCGGGTATAGTCCCGGGTTAACATTTCGTAGTAGGCCATTAAGTGATGGCTCAACAGCACGGGTTGAGCCCGCTGAAGATGCGTATAACCGGGCATCAGCACGTCCAGGTGGTCTTCCGCAAGACGAAGAATGGTTTCCCGGCAATCCCTGATGGACCCCATAACCTGATGAATCACATCCCGCACATACAATCGGGTATCCAGGGCCACCTGATCGTTTCGGCTCCTCCCCGTGTGGATTTTTTTCCCCAGGGCGCCCACTTTGTCCACCAGGGCTTTTTCCACCAGGGTATGAATATCCTCATAATCATCATCCGATGAAAAACCGCCGCGATCCAGTTCCCGCTTGATCTCACCCAGCGCCACAACCATGGCGGAGGCATCTTCATCTGAAATAATGTTCTGTTTAGCCAGCATGCGGCAATGTGCCACGCTGCCTTCGATGTCGTAGACGTAGAGCCGTCGATCGAAACCGATGGACGCATTGAGCATATTGACCAATGCATCGGTCTCCTGGCTGAAACGCCCACCCCATACCATTTTCGTCATTTAAAAATCCTCAGTAGTACCTTATCATTGGGTCTTCTGTTATAAAAAACAAGAAGTTCATTGACTGGAAAACCTAAAACCAAAAACTTAATGGCCTCGTAAAAAGTCACGAATCTATCTACAGATGGCGTTGTAAAAAGTTCCAGATACAAGGCGTAGTGGTTTTTCAGGATCGTCTGGCATACATGATGGTATGTTGAGATTCTGAAAAATCACTGCAACGCAGTAGATGGGACTTTTTACGGCGCCATCAAAACTTAAAACTGCGGCTTTTCCGCCTTGGCTTCCAACAAACTCGCAATCTTAAGCCTCAGACCATTGAGCCGGATAAAGCCTTCAGCATCCTGTTGATTGTAGACCTCATCCCCCTCAAAAGTGGCAAAACCCGCATGGTAGAGAGACCTCTCGGATTTTCTGCCCACCACCATGCAATTGCCCTTGTACAGTTTCAGCCGTACCAGGCCGCTCACATTCTTCTGGGCCTCATCCACAAGCGCCTGCAGCATATCCCGTTCCGGGGAAAACCAGTATCCATTATAGACCATCTCGGCATATCGGGAAACCAACGCGTCTCGAAGATGCATGGCTTCCCGGTCAACGGTGATGGATTCCATGGCGATATGGGCCGTCCTTAAAATGGTGCCACCCGGCGTCTCGTATACACCTCTCGATTTCATACCCACAAAACGATTCTCCACCATGTCGACACGACCGATGCCGTTTCTGCCACCCAATTCGTTCATATGGGCCAGCAGTGTCGCCGGGGACATTCTTTTCCCGTCAACGGCTACGGGGTTCCCTTTCTCATAGGCGATTTCCACATAAGTGGGGTCGTCGGGGGCAGCCTCCGGAGAGACGGACAAAACGAACATGTCTTCCGGCGCTTCATTCCAGGTATCTTCCAGTATCCCGCCCTCAAAACTGATGTGCAGCAAGTTACGATCGCTGGAGTACGGCTTTTCCTTGGTCACCGGGACGGGGATGCCCCTTGAGCGGGCATATTCCATCAGGTCTTCCCGCCCCCTGAACTCCCATGTCCGCCATGGGGCGATAATCTGAATGGAAGGATCCAGCGCCATATAGGCCAGTTCAAACCGCACCTGGTCGTTCCCCTTGCCGGTGGCGCCGTGACTGACCGCATTGGCACCCATTTCGTGCGCCACTTCCACCTGTCTCTTTGAAATCAGGGGTCTGGCCAGCGACGTTCCCAACAAATAGCTGGATTCATAGATGGCATTGGCCCTCAGGGCCGGCCACACGAAATCGCCCACAAATTCCTCTCTCAGATCATCCACAACCACATCGTCGGCGCCGGTGGCAAAGGCTTTCTCCTTGATGCCATCGAGTTCCTCACCCTGTCCCAGATCAGCGGCATACGCCACAACAGGACACTGATAGGTTTCCTTCAGCCATTTCAGGATAACGGATGTATCCAAACCACCCGAGTACGCCAGAACAATTTTTTCTATTTTCTCAGCCACGTTTCGTCTCCATGTTGTTAAATATATCATCCAGCGCTTCGAGTAGAAGATCAATCTCTTCTTTTTTCACAATCAACGGGGGTACAAACCGAAGGACCCGTTCCTGTGCGCAAATAATGAGGAATCCTTTCTTTTGGCATTCCGCCACAACGGGGGCGCCCGGACTCTCCAGCTCCACGCCGATAATAAGGCCCAATCCCCTGACATCTTTAATGAAAGAATATTTCTCCGCCAGTTGGTTCAACCCCGCCTTAAAATAATCCCCCATGCTTTTTGCGTGTTCCACCCATCCGTCATTCAGAAGGCTCTTGAGTACGGCCCCGGAAACCGCCGTCGCCAATGGGGTTCCCCCAAAAGTGGTGGCATGGCTTCCCGGCCCGAAGGCCCCTGCCAATGCCTCGGTAGAAAGCATGGCGCCGATGGGCAATCCGTTCCCCAAAGCCTTGGCCAGGGTCATGATGTCCGGCGTAACGCCATAATGTTCATGGGCAAACAGCTTTCCGGTACGACCCATTCCCACCTGAACCTCATCAAAAATCAGGGCAACACCCTTTTCGCTGCAAAGCGCCCTCACCGCTTTAAGGTAACCGGCATCCGGACACACCACGCCGCCTTCTCCCTGGATGGGTTCCAGCATAACCGCACAGACAGCGTCATCCATTGCCATTTCGAGGGCACTCAGGTCATTGAAGGGCACAAAGCGAAACCCCGGCAACAATGGGTCATACCCCTTCTGAATCTTTTCCTGGCCCGTGGCGGAAAGGGTGGCCATGGTGCGGCCATGGAAGGAGTTGCGCATGGAAATAATCACATGCCGGTTGGGGCCGAATTTTTCCATGGAATACCGCCGCGCCAGCTTGATGGCGGCTTCGTTGGCCTCGGCCCCGCTGTTGCAGAAAAATACCCGGTCCGCGAAAGAGTTCTCCACGAGCAGTTGGGCCAGATCCGTCTGGGGTTCGGTATAGTAGAGGTTTGACACATGGACCAGCTTTCCGGCCTGTTCCGCCAGTGCGCGGCACACCACGGGCGAGCTGTGTCCAAGAGAGCAGACCGCTATTCCCGCCACGAAATCCAGATATTGCTTTCCCTCATCATCCCAAACCCGGCAACCATCCCCTTTCACCAGCGTGATGGGAAACCGGCCGTAGGTCTGAAACATGTACCGATCCGCGCGTTCTATGGTGGATGTGGCTTCAAGCGCCTTTTTCATCATTCAATCCTTTCCGGTTCCCCTACTGCACAATTTCCGTTCCCACACCTATTTTTGTCAAAATCTCAAGGAGAATGGCATGAGGTTCCCGTCCGTCGATAATATGGGCCTTGCCCACCCCTTCCCGGAGTGCCGCCAGACAGCAATTCACCTTGGGAATCATCCCCCCTTTGATCGTCCCGCGGGAAATGCCGTCCAGAGCCTCTTGCATCTTCAGGGTGGAAATCAGTTCCCCCTGGTCACTCAGCACCCCTGCCGTGTCCGTTAAAAGCACCAGTTTCCTTGCCCCCAGTGCCGATGCAATCTTTCCCGCAACCAGGTCCGCATTGATGTTGTAAGTCTCTCCCCCGACCCCAAACCCGACGGGCGCGATGACCGGGATGAATTCCTTTTCCATCAAGGTATCAAGGATGCTCACGTCCACGGAAGTAATCTCCCCCACCATGCCCATATCGATAATTTCAGGGGCCGGATCTTCGCCTCTTTTTTTCAGGTATTTCATTTTCCTGGCGGAAATCAGGTTCCCGTCCTTTCCCGAAAGACCCACGGCAATACCGCCGTTGCGGTTGACCAAGTTCACGATTTCCTTGTTTACTTTCCCCACCAACACCATTTCCACCACATCCATGGTCTGCCGGTCCGTCACCCGCATGCCGTCAACGAACTCCGATTCGATGGACAACTTTTTGAGGAAATCGCCGATCTGCGGTCCTCCCCCATGAACAACCACGGGATTCATCCCCACACACTTCAGCATAATAACGTCCAGCGCAAATTCCTGTTTCAACTTCTCGTCCACCATGGCATGACCACCATATTTAACAACAATGGTGGTCCCATTGAATTTTCTGATATAGGGCAGCGCTTCAATCAGAATTTTGGCCCTGTTTTTATGGCTGATCATAGGATGTACCGGCTTAAGTTTTCATCTTCAAGAATGTCTTCCAGTTTTTCCACCACATAGGCCTTGTCGATGATCACCGTCTTTTCAGTCATGTCCGGCGCTTCAAAAGAGATTTCATCCACCAGCTTTTCCATGACCGTATGAAGCCTGCGAGCCCCGATATTTTCCATTCTGTCATTCACCTTGCTGGCCATTTCGGCAATTGACGCAACAGCCGAATCCTCAAAAATCAAGTCAATCCCTTCCGTGGCCAGAAGGGCTTTATACTGAATAATCAGGGCGTTTTTCGGCTCAACTAAAATGCGCAGAAAATCTTCCATGGTCAGGGAATCCAGTTCCACCCGAATGGGAAATCGCCCCTGAAGCTCGGGCAGCAGGTCCGACGGCTTGCTCACGTTAAAGGCCCCCGCCGCAATAAACAGGATATGGTCCGTCTTGACCATGCCGTATTTGGTGGCCACGGTAGATCCCTCTACGATGGGCAATAAATCTCGTTGAACACCCTCCCGGGAAACATCCGGTCCGTAGGACGACTCGTTCCCGGCCACCTTATCCAGTTCATCCAGGAATATGATGCCGTTTTGCTCGGTGATGCGAACCGCTTTTTCCACCACCTTATCCATATCAATCAAGCGTTGGGATTCCTCCTGAAACAAGATCTCCATGGCCTCCGGAATCTTGGCCCTCCGTTTCTTTTTCTTCTGGGGAAACATGTTGCCGAAAATTTCCTTGACGTTGAATTCCATCTCCTCCATGCCGGCGCTTGAAAAAATTTCCACCATGGGCATGTTGTTGTTGGCCACCTCCAGATCCACATAGCGTTTATCCAACTTCCCGCTTCGGAGCATACGCCGCAGCTTATCACGTGTTGAAGGCATGCCCTCCCTGTCCGATTTGACCACCTCCAGGATTCGTTCCTTTTCTCCCGCTTCGTCCTCCTGGACCGCTTCGCTTTTCTTGGGCAACAGGATATCCAGCAACCGTTCCTCGGCCAACTCCATGGCCTTGGACTCGACAATTTCCTGCTCATCTTTCTTGGCCATGTTAACCGCCAGTTCCGACAAGTCCCTGATCATGGATTCCACATCGCGACCCACGTAGCCGACCTCTGTGAACTTGGTGGCTTCCACCTTGAGAAAGGGCGAATTGGCCAACCGGGCCAGACGTCTGGCGATCTCGGTCTTACCCACCCCGGTAGGTCCCATCATGATGATGTTCTTGGGGGCGATTTCATCCCTCAGCTCCGGTGCAACCTGCTGTCGTCGCCACCGGTTCCGCAACGCAATGGCCACCGAACGTTTGGCCTGATCCTGTCCGATAATATATTTGTCCAGCTCGCACACGATCTCTCTGGGCGTCAGAACTTTTTGGCGCGGAGCCTCTTCTTCTTGAACCTTTTCCATACTTACCTCTTGATCAAACATCCATAAACCCTTCTGCTATAATTGACGGCGTCGTAAAAAGTCCCATCTACTGCGTTGCAGTGATTTTTCAGAATCTCAACATACCACATGTATGCCCGACGATCCTGAAAAACCACTACGCCTTGTATATGGCACCTTTTACAACGCCATCTACAGGTGGATTTGTGACTTTTTACGAGTGCATCATAATTGTGTCATCCTTAAATTTCGTCAATCGCTCTCATCATTCAGCTCACAAACCGTGATATGATCGTTGGTGTACAAACATATTGTTGAAGCAATCTTCAGGGACTCCCTGACAATGGCGTCTGCTTCCAGATCCGAGTGCGCTGTCAGGGCCTGCGCAGCCGCCAGGGCATAGGGGCCCCCCGAACCGATGGCCGCCACGCTCATATCCGGTTCAATGACATCCCCGGTTCCCGAAATGATGAGCATGTGTTCCTCATCCGCCGCCAACAGCAATGCTTCTAATTTTCGCAATATCTTGTCGGTTCTCCAATCCTTGGCCAACTCCACCGCAGCCTTGACAAGATTGCCGCCGTAACTCTCCAGTTTTCCCTCCAACCGCTCAAACAGGTTAAACGCATCCGCCGCAGCCCCAGCAAACCCGGTCAGAACCGTATCCCGGTACATGCGGCGAACTTTTGAGGCCTTATGCTTCATGATGGTATCCCCCAGGGTTACCTGGCCGTCTCCACCCATGACGCATCGGCCGTTTTTTCTGACGGCCAAAACGGTCGTTGCCCTTATTTTACCCCAACCCTCTTCTCCCATTATTCCATCCTTTTTATCAGGGCTCACCCACTTCGCGGATGCGCCTTATCGTAAACTGCCATAAGCCTGTCGAGGCTCACATGGGTATATTTCTGAGTCGTCGCAAGGCTCTTGTGCCCCAGAAGCTCCTGGACGGAACGAAGATCAGCACCACCGTCCAACAAATGGGTCGCAAAAGTATGCCGCATGCTGTGGGGACTGATATCTTCCGTCAATCCACCGGCACCCGCATATCTTTTGACGATTCTTCCAACACTGCGGGTGGTCAAACGCCCCCCCCGAAAATTCATAAAGAGAGGGTCTCCCCGGCCTTCCAAAACCATTCGTTTTCGCAGCTCGCCGGTCGCCCCGAGATATGCCTTCACGGCTTTCAACGCCTGTCTGCCAATGGGCAAAAGACGCTCTCTGCCCCCTTTTCCCATCACTTTCACAAGGCGTTGATCGACATCAATGCTGGAGACATTCATTCCCACCAATTCAGCGACCCGAATACCGCAGGAATAAAGGACTTCCAAAATAGCAAGGTCCCTCAAACCCAAGGGGTTTTCCCGATCCGGCAAGTCCATCAGCCTGAAAACATCATCTACAGGAAGATGGCTGGGAATGTATTTTTCCAGTTTGGGGCTTTGCACCTCCACCGCCGGATTTATCTTGATAACACCCTCTTTTTCCAGGAAAAGAAAAAAAGTTCGCACGGCAGAAATGACACCACTGCTTAAAATGTATACACTGGGACATGACTTTGTGCCGCCTCCAATACATTCAGGCGGGCTGAGA
>JAFCZI010000199.1 GCA_019314425.1 Deltaproteobacteria bacterium
AGCTCTGGACAGATGCCAGCGCCAGAGGGGTGAAGACCAGAAGCGTGTACAGGGCATAACGGGCGATACTCAGGAGCAACCTAGAATTTTCAATCCCGAAAAACACAGCCGGCACAGCTCCGCCCCTTGAGTTACACAAGATAAACATTGATAACCGCTTTAAATTACTACCTTTTACTCCAAAAAAGTAAATTTTAGAAGTGCTTCAATTTTGACCGCTTTTCCCGAAGGGCCTGATACCGCTTTTGATAGTCCTTGTTTTCCGGTGCCAGCGTTACGGCTTTTTCATAATAATCGAGGGCCTCCCCGTCTTTCTCTCGTTCAGCAATGCGGGCCAGCCAGTACCAGGCCTCTGCCGAAGGGTCTTTGCGATTGCGTTCGTTAAGGATGCGCCGCGCCTGATCCACCATCCCCGCGTGGAATAAAGATTTGGCAAACAACATATCCATTTGTCCGGAAACAGAAAAGCGGTTCTTAACCGCCTCATAAAATCCCGGCAATTCTCCGGGAAATCCCATTTTTTCATAGGTCCTGAAAAACCCTTCCAGGTCTTTTGCGGGGGCATCACTTCTATCTAAGGCCTCGATAAACGCTTCTTTTGCCTCTCGAGGTTGGCCATTTTCGAGAAAAAGTCGCCCGAGGTGGGAATAGTGCCCTGAATTGTTAAAAAATGACTGGTGCTCAGATGCCTTTTGGAGGTGAGCGATGGCGCCGGCCCAGTCTTTTTCTTTTATCAGGATAGACGAAAGGGTCGAATGGGCATTTCTGAGATCCGTTTTTTGCTCAATGGCCTGTTCGATCCCTCTTTTTACCGCTTCCCGAAGAGGCGGCGACCAGAATGCCTCCTTCTTGAGACGGTTGTATATTGAGGGATATATGCGGGTTAGGGTGGTGATGACCTCCGGAAGTTCCCCGGTTTGCTTTTTCTGGTACAGATAGCGGGCCAGGGTATAATGGTATGAGATGCTGTTGGGCCTCAAGCGTATGGCCTGCTGAAAATAGGGAAGCGGGCGATAGGGATTATTACGATCATCAGGATGAAGACGGGGATATAAGGATTCGAGCCGGGCTTCCGCCATCGCAAGACCAAAGGCCGATTGCCCATCCAATGGGCTGAGCGTGACGGCCTTTAAACAGGCCTGTTTCGATTTCTCCGCCATGGGAAAAGCCTCGGCCGCAGGATAAAGATCGGCCAGACTGCCGTATGCCCTGCCGATCTCTCGCCAGGCAACCGGGTCATCCGGCTGAAAATATATCGCCTTTTCAAGATCCTCAGCAGCGGGGAGGTAGTATCCCTCCCGAACATGATTCACCGCCTTGTGGTAATAGAGTTGGGAAATAAGACGCATGATGAGGAAACAGAATGCGAACACAAAGACCATCAGAATGAGCGCTCTGATCGCCAGGCCCTGGTGCTTCTTTGACAGCCGGATTTGGAAAAAGGCCATAATGAGTCCGTTATTATTTTCTTCCAGTTCCCTTAGTCGCTTTCCCCATAATAAGTCGCGTAATATTTCCCTGAAGAATACCTCGCTCTTTTGACATCCACCTGGTTGAGTACCACCCCGATCAGGTTGGCCTGTGTTTTTTTGATCTGAACCACGGCTTTTTTGACCAGTTCCCTCTTTAAATACCCTGATTTAATGACAAACAACACGCCATCCGTGTGCGGGGCCAATATCATGGCATCGCTTGCAGGCAAAATCGGGGGGGTATCGATAATGATAATATCGAACTGCCGCTTCAACAGGGATATCAAGAAAGACATCCTTTTGGATGCCAACAATTCCGCCGGGTTGGGTGGCGGGAGGCCGGAGGGCAGCACAGAGAGATTCTCTATGTCGATGTCTACAATGGCGGACTCGATCTTTTCTTCCAGAAAATGCAGCTTCTCTTCACCCACCATTGCCTGTTTATACAGCTTGGGCAGATCTTCAGGGGTGAAGACGTCACTTTCGATGTCGGATTCGGAAAGTTTTTCAAAAACGAACTCACCCGTTTTAAACTGAAACCCGAAACGGCACGCTTCAATGATGTGTAAAACAATGAAGCCGGTGAGGTCTTCCTTTTTGACCAACCCCATGTTCAGCAGCATAAACCCCAGTTTTTGGCCGGTTCCCTTTTGACTAACAAGGACCTGCTCGAGCTGGTCCCGGGAGATCACTTGGTTGTTTACCAGGACTGTTCCGAGGCTTTTTCCCGGCGGTCTCGTCAGCCATTCCGCATCGGACAACTCACCGTGTGAAAAATGCAGGTCCACCCGCTCTTCGCCCCGGGAGAGATGCAGGATACCTGTTTTCTTCTGAAAGGAGATCAGCCGATAAAGATCACCAAGCCCGAACTCTGAAAGGGATCCGGAGCGGACATCGGTGTTTAAGACCTCGGAGAGCAGACCCGACAGGCCCGGGGAAGATCGCATCGGTTTCAGGAGACTGATCGTAGGTTTCCTCATATCAGCATCGATCAGGAGTACTGAATTTCCCGCCTGGGCCATGGTATAGGCCAGGTTGGCCGAGGTTGTGGTTTTCCCCTCCTGTTCGCCGGCGCTGGTAATCAAGAGCGTTTGGAAATTCTGCTTCATAAATGAAAAAGAGACATTGGTCCTTAGCGTACGATAACTTTCAGAAAAATGAGACTGAACAGGATAATTATTCAGCAAATTATTCAAAAGGGAGGTGACCTTATTTTTATTGGCTTTCTCTTTTTTGCTCAACGGTTATGCCTCATCCTTGTTGCCATAGGCTTTCTGCTTTGCTTTTCGGCCCAATGGTATCACGGAAAGGACCGGTAGACCGAGATAATTCTGGACGTCGTCTTCCGTATGCAGGGTTCTGTCGAGATACTCCAACAAAAAGCTAAGCCCCAAGCCTGCCATAAGCCCAAGGAAAATGCCCAGGACCAGATTCCTTTTTTTGTTCGGACCGATAGGCGCCATTGGGAGCAGGGCCTTTTCCATAAGCCGAATGTTGGAGACATCCACATCCGCCGTGATGCTGGACTCTTTCAGCTTGGACATGATCGTATCGTACAGCTCCCGGTTCAGATCCAGATTTCTTTTTAGAATGCCATACTGGAGTTCCTGTTTATTGATATCCATGGCTTCCTTTTTAAAATCCGAAATGGTCCTCTGGATAATCTTTTCCTTGTTCTTCATGAGGGCCTGTTCAGCCTTCAGATTTTCCATCTCCTTTTGTATTTCCAGTCTCAGTTTTGATCGCGTATCCGCTATCCTGGCATTGATGGCAATAATCTTATGGTGCTTTGACTTATATATTTTTTCCAGACGGGAACGCTCCCCCTCTGCCTTTACCAACTGGCCGTAGAGGTCGTCAATCAAGGCGCTGCCGATCAATGAGCGGAAGTGGGGGATATTTTTCCTCGATTTCGAAATCCGCTCCAGTTCCGCCAATTTAGCGCTCAACTCAAGCCGTCTGTTTCTGGCCTGGATGTAGGCATCATTAAAATCGGTTATTTTTTTCCCAATGGTGGTCTGGCTGTTTTCTAAAGAAATCAGGTTGGCGCTCTGTTTATACGCCAAAAACGCTTCTTCGGCATCGTTCAACTTTTCCTTTGTTCGATAGAGGTTATCCGTGAGCCATTCCAGGGTGTTTTTTGAAGCCTGCAACTTGGTTTTCAGATTGAAGTCGATATAGGCGCGGGCAAGGGCATTGACGACATCCCGGGCCTCAGTGGGGGACGGACTCAAGGCGTTCAGGGTTACAAGGCGGGTGTCTTCCACGGGTTTTACGCTGATCATGCCCTTCACTCTCTGGGCCAAACCCAGGAGTCTCTCTTCAGGGTCGATCACTTTCCGGGTTGCCAAAACTTTTTTCTTTCCCCCCAATAAAAGGCTGATGTTTTTTTTGATTCGGGAAAACAACTGCCGCAAGGGATGGGCTTCAACCCGTTTTTTTTCATCAGAGCCTTTGTAAATCGCATCCATTTTCATATCCTTGACCACTTGCTCAAGGACCGGTCTGGACAGGATCAGCTCGAAATGGGTGTTGAATGTCATGGATTCGGAGAGATAGGATTCAAATCCCATCCTCGCGCCCGTGAGGGGGGAGTAACGGCTCTCCTTATCAATAACGATGGTGGCCGTGGCCCTGTAAAGGGGGATCAGGTTGCTGTTGTACCAAAACGCCAGGCTGAGCCCCCCGATGAAACAGAGCGCAATAAGCAATTTATGCCGGGTAAGAACCCGGTAATATTCGGTAAGGTTTATGGTCTGTTCGTTTCCTGAACGTGTCATCTCTCTGCTCGAAGATTGATGGCGTCGTAAAAAGTTCCATCTACTGCGTTGCAGTGATTTTTCAGAATCTCAACATACTACCTGTATGTCTACGATCCTGAAAAACCACTACGCCTTGTATATAGAACTTTTTACAACGCCATCTGTAGATAGATTCGTGGCTTTTTACGAGTGCATCAAGATTGTACTTTGAAAAAAAATTACCTAAAACCATCACGATCCATTCAGACAGACACCGCCCTCCCGGTCGTGAAAGCGCTGTTACAACCATGTTTCGGGAACATGTATCCGGTCCCCGGGTTGAAGCTCAACATCCGGTATTTCCCCATCCCTCACTTCGTTCAGGTTGATTTTAATGATTTCCACGCCGCCTTCTTTTTTTCGAATAATCCGCGTACGGTTTGGGGCGGCAAACGTGTCAAATCCCCCCGCCATGATACAGGCATTCATGGCGGTTATCCCCGGTCTGAAATCATAGCTTCCCGGGTTTCGTACTTCCCCTTCAACGTATATCTGTGAAAGCCCGACATCCAGAGACCTCATCAGCGGGATATAGATCATATCTCTCGCTTTAAGGAGGATGTTGGCGCCCATGTCGCCCCTGTCCAAAAGCCGCTGTAGATCCACTTTCAAGGGCTTTGTTTGAGAAAGCAGGGCACTAACCCTTCCCGCCTCCAGGTTTTTCACATCCTTGGCGTCGGCATTCCTTATGATGTAGGCCAGATTCCCACGATCAGACAAAACGCCCCCCGCCTTGGCAATTAACTCGATCAGGGTGATGGGGG
>JAFCZI010000200.1 GCA_019314425.1 Deltaproteobacteria bacterium
TCCTGTAAAAGGATGCGCATCAGTTCTCTACCCTTTTTCTCAAGTTCACGTTCCAACCCGCTTAATTTCATTGAATGACACTCCTCAGATTCAAGAAAATGTACGATAGTGTTAAAATATTCCTGGCCCTGATCATATTTCTCCTTTGAAGAGAGGTTCAGCGCTGTGTTCATATCTATATCCCCCCTTCTTTAAGCAGCTGTATGGCATTTTTCACCAGTGGATAGACAAGAATGGTCTTTGCAAGTGCTTTATTGGGCGTGTTGGTTTTATCCGACCGCCCACGACCCGTTGTCTCTCCCAATTCTATCCAGTTCGAAGCGCGATAGCAGCCCCCATGAAACCGTTGACGATCCACCAGTGTTTCCACCAGAAGCGGTTCAAGGCCATATTGCCGCTCCCAATCTTTTTTAAGTTCCCGCAGGGTGCAGGAGAGCATCACGCTCGCTAAGTTTTTGATGGGTGCCAGCACCAAAAACCGGCTGTTGTTAACTATCTGCTGTAATGCGATTTTCCGCCTTTCCTCTGTCCAGCCGATCCATTCATCCCGAGCACGCATCCGCCAAGCAGGGCTTGAAAACTGAACGCAGCCAACCACCTCACGATACGGCTTGTTTACATAGACCAGATACTGCAGTCGTGCCCCAAAGGGCATGGCGTATCCCAGATAGTGGTGTTTGCCCACAAGGCTCTTGAACAAATCTCTTTGTTCTTTATTCCGGACCTGTTGTACTTCAAGGGGAACGAAGTCTTCCACGCTGCCGCTGAGAACACTGGGCTGTCGGCAAGGTGTTTCAGAAATAATCTTATGAGATATTCTTTGGCTTTTCCTCTTCTCAGGAAGCTTTAGCACCTCCCCGGTATCCAGACGTTCCAAAAACTCAATGCATTCCCGGGCTTTCAGTTTGCCATTGGGGCGTTTCCATTCCAGCAATTCACATACGGTATGTGCTAACTCACGTCTGCTGATACCCCCACAAGTAGCAATTATGTTCTGGATCAATGAAATGTCTTCGTTGGTAAATTTTCGACCACAAAATGTCTGTTTTTTTATGCTTGGCATGCCATAGACCTCCCGCTATCCTTTCGTAGCGAAAAAATGGCCCAATGTCCAGTCAAAAATTAAGAGTTACCGTTTGACCACAATTATGTTGGTCTGCCATAATAAATTTGAGGATTCGATGGGATATCGATCGACAGTAGCATTATCTTGCATTATGCTGACTTAAAATTGATGATAGAATGTTCAAGACCCTTTGTTTACAATTGTTTTGTCTTGTTAGAAAAGAGCCGCACTCATTTTGATACGGCGAAATGTCCATTTTTTGGCCCTCAAAATGGGGGGAAATAACGAGATCTAAGGATACATCAACTGGATTCTTTTCAAACTGTTCAAACGGGTCCGCTACAACGAGAGCATGGCTCAAAAATTAAAAACGCAGATTCCCTCAACATTCTGTTGAAAAGCGAAGAAGGCCCGCGAAAAACCTGGCCCTATTCAGAAAACGGTTGCATCAATTTTCCCAATACAATAAGTAGCTTTCAAGATAAAAGGCCATGAATACCCTACCCGTGGACACCATTCCGGAACCTGTACGGTTCTTACTCAAGAAGCTTGAACTGGCCCATCATCGGGCGTTCGTTGTGGGCGGCGCCGTGAGGGACGTCTGTCTGGGCAGGCCGGTGACCGATTGGGATCTGGCCACCTCGGCGTCGGTTCGGAGCATTCAAAGCATTTTCGGTGATACCCCTCGATATACGCTGGGACATGCCACGGTGGCGGTTATCGTCGGGGACCGGACCTGTGAAATTACCCCCTTCAAGGGGCAGACCAACACGCTGGAAGAAGACCTTTCTCTCAGGGATCTGACCATCAATGCCATGGCCCTGGACTCTGAAGCCCGACAGATCATTGACCGCCACAACGGCTGCCGGGATTTGCGGGATAAGGTGATTCGTGCCGTAGAAAACCCGGGCAATCGTTTTCGGGAGGACCCATTGAGGCTGCTGAGAGCCGTGCGGTTTGCCGCACAGCTTGGCTTTAAAATCCATAAAGACACAGCCTCCGCAATTTCAGCAAATGCCCCGCTGCTGTCCAATGCCGCCCCGGAACGGATCAGGGAAGAGTTGATGAAAATTCTCATGGTCCGAAAACCATCCGGATACTTCAACATCCTGGCGACGACCGGACTTCTCAAAGCATTCCTTCCGGAGCTTCTTGAAGGACGCCTCAAAAGGCAAAACCAATATCATCGCTACACGATTTTCAAACATATCCTGGAAACCATGGATCATGTAAAACCCGACCCGTTGCTGCGGGTTACGGCCCTTTTTCACGACATCGCAAAACCCCGTATCCGAACAAAACTGGAGGGCACATGGCGATTTCACGGCCACGAAAAAGCAAGCGCCCTGCTTGCCGAAGAGATTATGAAGCGTTTGAAGTTCAGCAACAAAATGATTCGGGAGTCTACCCATCTGATCAAAAACCATTTGATTGGCTACAACTCCGAATGGAGCGATGCGGCGGTTCGGCGGCTGATCAAACGGGTGGGACCCGATTTTATCGAAGATCTTATGACCTTTCGAAAGGCCGATATCCTGGCCCATGGAAAAAAGAATAACCACCAGGAAATCCTTCTTCAACTGGATAATCGGATTCAGGAACAACTGGCATCTTCCCCCCCCCTCCATGTCTCGAACCTGGCCATCGACGGCAATGCGGTCATGATGTTGACCGGGCTTTCACCCGGTCCGGCCGTGGGAAAAATGCTGGCTGAACTGGCTGAAAAAGTAATAGAAGACCCCCGGTTAAATCAGCCGGAACGTCTCGAAATCATGCTTAAAGAAATGAAGGATGCGCAACGCTGAAAACAGATTTATCCGCTTGACATTGGCTGAGGAATCTCTATACTCCAACCATCAAATTGATACGCATGAAAAATGCGCTCTGAATTCTCAACCCAACGGAAAAAAATGCTATTTCATTTAAGAAAGACCGGTCTCTGGTTATGGGCAATCCTCTGTTTACCCCTGGCATTTGCCGGTTGCGTCACTGACGCCCATCAGCAAAGCACTGCGTCCGGGCCCTCCACGGAAACCAGCGCCTCCGCAGGCACATCCATTGCGAGCCCATCAACCGGCGCTGTTCCATCCTCGACCCCGGCCGCTGTTCATAGCGCTCCGGAAAAAACGGTGAGCCATTTCCCGGAAATGGACGTCAATGATGACGCTTTTCTCCATCATGAAAATGGAGAGCACCTTACATCATTCCCCCGGGCGAACACGGCGGAAAGATCCAACCAGGAACTGCTCGACTCCGCTCTCGAATTTTGCAATGCATCCAATGATTTCTGGGAACAGGGAGATCTGGAAAACGCCATTGACGCATTGGATGAATCCTATTCCATTATACTGAAAATCAACTCTGACAAATCACCGGAAATTCAGCAACAGATGGATGATTTGCGGTTCACCATTTCCCAACGCATCCTGCAAGTCTATTCATCCCGATTTACCGTTTTGAACGGCAATCACAAGGCCATTCCCCTGGACATGAATCCCCATGTGAAAAAAGCCCTGGATCTGTACAAGGGACGTTACCGGAAATCTTTTCTGGCAGCCTACCGCCGATCAGGAAAATATCGCCCCTTCATTGTAAAACGCCTTAAAGAAGCGGGGTTGCCCAAAGAACTTTCCTGGCTGCCCCTGATCGAGAGCGGCTTTACGACAAGGGCGCTTTCGCGGGCACGGGCACTGGGGATGTGGCAATTTATCGCATCCACCGGCTACAAATACGGTCTGAAACGGGATCGCTGGGTTGACGAAAGAATGGACCCGGAAAAATCAACCGAAGCCGCCATCGCATACATGAAAGAGCTTCATCAGATTTTCGGTGATTGGGATACGGTCCTCGCCGCCTATAATTGTGGTGAAGGCCGTGTTCTGAGGACCATCAATTCGCAGAAAATTAATTATCTGGACCACTTCTGGGATCTCTACTCACGACTTCCCTCTGAAACGGCTTTTTATGTCCCCAAATTTCTCGCAGTATTGCATATTGTCAACGACCCGAAAGCACACGGTTTTGTGCTTCCCCCGGTGGACAAACCCCTGGAGACGGAGACCGTTACCATTGACAGACAGATTTCTCTGAAATCAATGGCCGCACACATCGGTGTTTCACCCAGTGTTTTACGGAAGCTGAACCCTTCGCTCAAACACCGCACGACCCCCCCCCGGCCTTATGCATTCAGGGTTCCCGAAGGTAAACGGGAGGTTCTCCTGGCTGAACTGGGTCAGATGCCCGATTGGCGACCGCCGGTTCGCCCCGCCTACAAGCACGGTACCGCCACCCACCGGGTCCGAAAGGGGGAAACCCTTTCAACCATTGCCCGCCGATACGGTACCAGTGTGAAATCGATCATGCGTGCCAACAGTCTGAAAAGCAGTCGATACATCAAAGCGGGATGGAAGCTCAAAGTACCCGTCAAAAAAAGATATGTGTCCACCCGGAAAACCGCAGCACCCGCTATTTCTTCAAAGAAAGGCCATTCGAAGGCACGTTCCTCCGCAACTCAGCAGTATGCGGTTCGAAAGGGGGATTCCCTCTGGAAAATCGCCAACCGTTTCAGAACCACCACCAAGGCCATACAAACCGCCAACAGAATGTCCGGTACCGCATTGAGTATCGGTCAAGCCCTTATAATCCCCAGTAGTCTTCCCACCACCGGCGGTGAAGCCGAAACAGCTTCCTATAGAGTTCTCAAAGGAGATTCACCCTATATCATTGCCCGTAAACACCAGATGAATCTCTCCACTTTTCTACGGTTGAACCGGCTGACCCCCCGGAGCACCATTTTCCCCGGACAGGTTCTCCGGGTTAAAGTGAAGTAACTTTGATGCACTCGTAAAAAGTCAAAAATCCATCTGTAGATGGCGTTGTAAAAGGTTCCATATACAAGGCGTAGTGGTTTTTCAGGATCGTAGGCATACATGTAGTATGTTGAGATT
>JAFCZI010000201.1 GCA_019314425.1 Deltaproteobacteria bacterium
AACCTTTCCGACTTGCTCCGCTACCAGAACATGCTTTGCCGCTATGACACGAGGGCGTTAAAGTCATTAGACATTTTCTCTGTTCACGGTTTTCCGGTAGGATTGATTCAATGCGAGTCCAATTTCATGGGGATAATGGCGCCGGGTCGCAACATATGTGTGGGCAGCGGCGGATGGGCCAATATTATCGAGAAGTTCAAAAAAGCCAAATCCTATTGTGATCATCCTTTTGAAGTCAGGTTTCAGGGTCGCTCAAAGAGAATTATTCCAATCAACGGAGAATGGATCGGCGACCATTTGAACGGTGATAATTCCACTCCTGCAAGAGTTGTCGATATCTCATGCCAAGACGCTGCGGCCTGCAAACTGCCGGATGCTTCACTTGATGCTGTTTTTACCGATCCTCCCTATTTTGGCAATGTCCAATACGCGGAGCTCATGGATTTCTGTTATGTCTGGCTCAGAAAGCTTGTGGGTCAAAACGCCGGCGTATTCAAATCCGATTCTACTCGCACACCCAATGAATTGACCGGCAATGTTAACATGGGGCGCGGGATCGATCATTTCACAAAGGGCCTTTCCTCTGTTTTTCAGCGTATGGCCAAAGCGTTAAAGCCCGGATCGCCTCTGGCATTCACCTACCACCACAACAACATCGAAGCGTACTTTCCCATAGCGGTGGCTATCCTTGATGCTGGATTGACCTGTTCGGCGTCGCTTCCCTGTCCAGCGGAAATGGGCGCATCAATCCACATAAACGGAACCGGTTCATCCATTATTGATACCGTGTTTGTCTGCCGGAAAACCGGAATTATGCAACGGAAGTGGCTGGCGAATTCACCGGATGAAATAGCTCGGATTGTTAACGAAGACTTGGATCAGCTCAGGGCCGGTAATGTTAAGCCAACGCCCGGCGACATCAGATGCGTCACCTATGGGCATTTAATCCGATTAGCAATCTGGTCCCTGCGCCTTGAGTGGGGAAAAACAAAACCGGTAGCTACGCGCATCGGAAAAGTGGCTGATTGGCTTAAAGGCTTCGGTGGATGGGCCGAAGTTGAAAGGTGCATGGAATACGATGGGGCAGCGATAATGAATGATATGCCTTTGTTCGCCGTACACGAAAACGCCGCAGAATATGGAGCTGAATATGCCGACATTTCCTTTTGAAGTTTCCCTTGATGTCATCCTCCAGGACCCTGAAAGCTATGTTAATGCTGTCTTCTCATGCCTGGAGTCGGAATTCCTTGTCTTACCCAGGGGGGCTGGCTTTGTCGAATATCCGATCTTCGAGCGCGGGTACGAAGCGTTGAAGGTTGCAACCGCAGGCTTTTCACAATTTGATCCGAATCAGGTGTTTCCCGTTACGGTCTCTGAGCCGATTGCAATTGTGGTTCTGCGCTCGATGCTGGGTTTCACGCCACCGGAATGGGGTTACGTCACAACGCAGAAAACCGGTGTATCGGTCACTCAAGGCTTCGTGCGCTCGCTGGACAGAAAAGTGCGAATGACTCCGGAAAAGGGACTTAACACCAACGGTGTCACTAAAGAGCGGCTCAAAGCGATGGTCCAAACAGCGTGTCAATTACTATCGGCTGGCGCCCCCAATGTGGACATTGACCAATTGCATCGCTTGGACAAAGCTGATACGAAGCATGGTGCCGAAGGCATCCGGAACCTGTCTATTATAGGCGTTCCCTACGCCATGTTGCTGTATGAACGCTTCCTCGGAAGGCCGTTCGCAGGACATCGAGATTCCGTAAGCGAAATTATTGGCGACAGCTTGGAATCCGCAATAGAAGATGTTCTTTCCAGTGCCGGGGTAAGTTTCCGAAAAACAAAACGGGCCGAACGAATCGAAGGTTTTGATCAGACACCGGATTTCATCATCCCCAGCGAATTCAACCCGCAGGTCATTATCGAGGCGAAAATCACCGAGGATGACGGCACGGCCCGCGACAAGGTGACACGAATTCAGCATCTCGGCGAATTGAGCCTTGCCGGCCGCTCCGAGGATAACCCTAAATATGAGGTTATCGCCTGTATCGGCGGCCGGGGCTTTGGGTCCGCCGGGAAGATATGAAGAAGATGATCCTTGCGACCAGGGGCAAGGTGTTTACAGCTGATACGTTGAACCGGCTTGTTGATTGCACCCGAATTGGTGAATTTAGGAGTCGATAGCAAGGATGTGAATACGGTATAACAAGGCAAATCCACTCGGACAGCCTTCGTTGCAGCGCTCCTCAGCCTGCCGGTGATTTGCGACGTTAGCAGATAAGGGCTAACCAGACTCAATTGAAAAACAAAAGGTAATCAGGGAAAAGAATTCAAATGAAAGCAATATTGGCACTGGAAGATGGAACGCTCTTTACGGGTCGGTCCTTTACGGGCCACGGTGAAACCGAAGGAGAGGTGGTATTCAACACCAGCATGACCGGCTACCAGGAGATCCTCACCGACCCTTCCTACTGTGGCCAGATGGTCACCATGACCTATCCCCTTATCGGTAATTACGGGGTCAATGCGGCGGATGTGGAGTCGGATCGCATCCAGGTCAAAGCCCTCCTGGTGAAAGAATACCAACCGTACCCCAGCAACTTCAGGTCGGAGAAAAGCCTCGGGGATTATCTGACAGAAAATCATATCCCCGGAATTGAGGGGATTGACACCCGGGCGCTGACCCGGCATATTCGTCTTTCCGGGGCCATGCGGGGGGTGTTGTCCACCCGGGACCTGGATCCGGTCTCGCTGACGCAAAAGGCGAAACAATCGCCCTTGATGACGGGGCGGGACCTGGTTCAAGAGGTCTCCTGCCGTGAGCCGCTCTTGTGGCGTGATGGCGTTCCAACGCCGATCCGGGGAGGGCTTAATCATTTCGTCTGGCCCGGGAAAAAGGGTTCTTTTCGCGTCGTGGCCATGGATTTCGGCATTAAATACAACATCCTTCGGTCTCTGGAAGCGCGGGGATGCGAAGTGCTGCTGATTCCGGCAAAGACCGATTCAAAGGTTATCGATAACCTGAACCCGGACGGCCTCTTCCTGAGCAACGGTCCGGGAGACCCTGCGGCGGTTGACTACGGGGTGGAGACCATCTATAAACAGATTGGCCGACGGCCCATTTTCGGTATCTGCCTGGGTCATCAATTGCTGGGACTGGCCCTGGGGGGCAAATCCTTCAAACTGAAGTTCGGCCACCGGGGCGGCAATCAGCCCGTCAAAGACCTGAAAACGGGCAAAGTGGAAATTACGTCACAGAACCACGGATTCTGCGTGGATCATAATACGTTAAAAGATCCGGATATTGAAATCAGTCATCTGAACCTCAACGACAATACGCTGGAAGGCATGGTCCACAAAAAACACCCCCTTTTTTCGGTCCAGTATCATCCCGAGGCATCCCCCGGCCCCCATGACGCCGCGCACCTGTTTGACCGCTTTATTGAAATGATGGACAAGGGTTTAACCCAAAACCTAAAACTCAAAACCTAACACCTAATTTATTATGCCAAAACGCACCGACATCAAAAAGATTCTCATCATCGGCTCCGGCCCCATCGTCATCGGCCAGGCCTGCGAATTCGATTACTCCGGCACCCAGGCCTGCAAGGCCCTGATGGAAGAAGGGTTTGAAATTGTTCTCATCAACAGCAACCCGGCCACCATTATGACGGACCCGGAAACGGCCCATCGCACTTATATCGAGCCCATTACCGCCGAAGTGGTCACCCAAATTATCAAACGGGAGCGGCCCCAGGCCATTCTGCCGACCCTGGGGGGGCAAACCGGGCTCAATACGGCCGTGGAAGTAGCGGAGTCGGGAATCCTCGAAAAAATGAACGTGGAGATGCTGGGGGCGTCCCTTCCGGTGATTCAGAAGGCGGAAGACCGTGAACTGTTTCGCAACGCCATGGAAAAGATCGGTCTCAGCGTCGCCGAAAGCGTCATTGTCAGGAACATGGACGAAGCCGGACACGCGGCAAAACAGATCGGGTACCCCGTTATGATCCGCGCCAGTTTTACGCTAGGGGGCATCGGCAGTGGTGTGGCCTACAATCGGGAGGAAATGGAAGATATCGCCAGAACCGGATTGGCTGCCAGCATGATTTCCGAGGTGATTATGGAAAAATCACTCCTCGGCTGGAAGGAATACGAGCTGGAAGTCATGCGGGATTTCAAGAACAATGTGGTGATTATCTGCTCCATCGAGAATTTTGACCCCATGGGCGTTCATACGGGCGACAGCATCACCGTGGCCCCGGCCCAGACCCTTTCCGATCGTGAGTACCAGATGATGCGGGACGCTTCTCTGGCCATTATTCGGGAGATCGGCGTGGAAACGGGCGGGAGCAACATTCAGTTTGCCATTCATCCGAAGACCGGCGATATGGTAGTGATCGAAATGAACCCCCGGGTGTCCCGAAGCTCGGCGCTGGCCTCCAAAGCCACCGGGTTTCCCATCGCCAAGATTGCCGCAAAACTGGCTGTGGGATATACTTTGGATGAAATCCAAAACGATATCACCCGGGAGACCTATGCTTCCTTTGAACCCACCATTGATTATTGCGTCGTCAAAATCCCCCGGTGGACCTTTGAGAAATTCCCGGGGGCCAAAGATTCCCTGACCACCGCCATGAAGTCCGTGGGGGAAACCATGGCCATCGGTCGAACCTTTAAGGAAGCCCTTCAGAAGGCGGTGCGGTCCCTTGAGATCGGGCGGTTCGGCATGGGGACCGATACCCCCGATTGCACCCTTTCTTCAACTGACGGCCATGCGCTGGAAAGGGGGCTCATTCACCCCAACTCCCACCGTCTCTTTTATCTCTATGAGGCGTTCAACCGGGGCATGAGCATCGAGAAAATTCATGAGCTCTCGAACATTGACCCATGGTTTCTGTATCATATCCAGCAGATTCAGGCCTTTGAAAGCCGCTTGATCCAAATGGCACATGAGGGGGACAGGCCCGAACAGTGGGACAAGGATTTCCTGAAACAGGTCAAGGAATACGGCAAAGGGTGTAACGCCGGTTTACAAGCTGGTGGATACCTGTGCCGCCGAATTTGAGGCCTTTACGCCTTACTACTATTCCACTTATGAGCAGGAAAACGAGATTCGAACGTCCCATAAGCGAAAAGTGGTTATTTTAGGCGGCGGCCCCAACCGCATCGGTCAGGGGATTGAATTTGATTATTGTTGCGTTCATGCCTCCATGGCCCTCAGGGAAATGGGCATTGAAAGCATCATGGTCAACAGCAACCCTGAAACCGTCAGCACCGACTATGACACCTCGGACCGGCTTTATTTCGAGCCCCTGACCCGGGAAGACGTGCTGCACATTGTGGAGCAGGAAAAACCCGAAGGGGTTATCGTGCAGTTCGGCGGACAAACCCCCCTGAACCTTTCCGTGCCGCTTTCCGAGGCCGGGGTAACGATCCTCGGCACCAGCCCGGACAGCATTGATCGAGCCGAGGATCGGGAGCGTTTCCAGGTTTTGCTCCAGAAACTTCAAATCCTTCAGCCGGAAAACGGTATTGCCGTGAACAAACAGGAGGCCGTTCGGGTGGCGGAAAGAATCGGGTATCCCGTGGTGGTGAGGCCTTCCTTTGTGCTGGGGGGGCGGGCCATGGAAATCGTCTATGACCGGAAAGACCTGGAATACTATATGGAGACCGCCATCCAGGTCTCTCCCGGTAAACCCATATTGATTGACCGGTTTCTGGATAACGCCGTTGAGATTGATGTGGACGCCATTTCCGACGGCCATGACACCATTATCGGCGGCATCATGGAGCATATCGAGGAAGCAGGTATTCACAGCGGGGACAGCGCCTGCGTGTTGCCCCCCGTTTCGCTGGAACCTGAAATCCTCGAAACAATCATGGACCATACCCGGGCTTTGGCCAGAGCGCTTTCGGTGGTGGGTCTCATGAACATTCAGTACGCAGTGAAGGACGGGGTCATCTACGTCATCGAGGTCAATCCACGGGCATCGCGGACGGTTCCCTTCGTGAGCAAGGCCACCGCTGTGCCCCTGGCCAAAATGGCCACCCGGGTGATCATGGGAAACACCCTGAAATCGCTGGGGTTGACCGAGGAAGTGGTGCCGAAACATGTTTCGGTCAAGGAAGCGGTTTTCCCTTTCAGCCGGTTTCCCGGAGTCGATACCATCCTGGGGCCCGAGATGAAATCCACCGGCGAGGTCATGGGCATTGATCGCACCTTCGGGCTGGCCTTCGGAAAATCCCAATTGGCGGCCGGCCAGCGGATTCCCCTGAAAGGCACGGTGTTTATCAGCGTTAAGGATGAGGATAAAATGAAGGTTCTGCCCGTGGCCAGGGGTCTCTTCGACTTGGGTTTCAGGATTCTGGCCACCCGGGGCACGTCCCGATTTTTCCTGGAGAATGGCGTCGTCAACGAATCCGTCAACAAAGTTCGGGAAGGGCGGCCTCACGTGGTGGACATGATCAAAAACAGCGAGATTCACCTGGTGATCAATACCACCAGCAGCAAAAAGGCCATCGCCGAATCCTACTCCATTCGCAGAGCATCTTTGACCCGCAATGTCCCTTATACCACGACACTGGCCGGCGCAAAAGCGACCCTTGCCGCCATCCGGTCCATGACCGACTCCGCCAAAGTGGCGAATGCTGCGACGGCCGGATCGGAAGGGAATATGAAGGTGAGAACCATACAGGAATACCACGGGGATTTTTGATTGACAATTGACAAATGATCTATGAAGACGGGATGATTAATGGACGAAACAGAATCCAGACGACCCAAGGATGAATGCGGTATTTTTGCGGTTTACGGCCATGAGGATGCGGCCAAACTGACCTATTTCGGGCTTTACGCCTTGCAGCACCGGGGGCAGGAGAGTGCGGGCATCGTGGTTTCCGACGGAAAGCAGGTTGTGGAGCACAAGGCCATGGGGTTGGTTCCCGAGATTTTTAACGAACGAATCTTAAATGGGCTCAAAGGAAATATGGCCCTGGGACATGTGCGGTATTCCACCACGGGATCTTCCATCCTGGCCAATGCTCAGCCCTTTCGGGTGCGTCATGCGGGCCAATCCATGTCCATCGCCCATAACGGCAATATCGTCAATGCCCATCAGATCCGTTCGGAACTGGAACAGAACGGGTCTATTTTTCAGACCACCATGGACAGCGAGGTGGTGTTGCACCTGACGGCCCAGCGAATGAACCTCGGCGTGGAACAAGCCATGATCGAGGCCATGGATCAACTTCGGGGCGCCTACTCGGTGGTGGTCATGACCGAAGACAGCCTCATCGCCGCCAAGGACCCCAATGGTTTTCGCCCGCTGTGCCTGGGGAAACTCAATTCCGGATATGTTCTGGCTTCAGAAACCTGCGCCTTTGATCTGGTGGAAGCGGAATTTGTCCGGTTTATCGAGCCCGGCGAGATTGTGATCATCAATAAAGAGGGTGTTAAGAGCATTCATTCGGGCATTTCATCCCGCCGAAGTCAGTGTATTTTTGAATTGATCTATTTTGCCCGACCGGACAGTAATGTATTCGGCGAGAACGTCTATCTCTTTCGAAAGCGGCAGGGAGCGCTTCTGGCCAGGGAATATCCTATGGACGTGGATTTTGTGATGCCTTTTCCCGATTCCGGGAATTACGCGGCCATCGGTTACGCCCAGGCATCAGGGATTCCGCTGGAAATGGGCATGATTCGAAACCACTACATCGGCAGGACTTTTATCCAGCCGTCCCAGAGCATGCGGGATTTCGGGGTGAAGGTGAAACTGAACCCGGTGAAGGAATTACTGAAGGACAAACGGGTGCTGATCATGGAAGATTCTATTATCCGGGGCACCACCGCCAAGACCCGGGTTAAAACCCTGCGCGAGATTGGCGCCAAAGAGGTCCACATGGTGGTCAGTTGCCCGCCCCACGCCTATCCCTGCCATTACGGCATTGATTTTTCCACCCGGGGCGAATTGATTGCGGGCAGCAAATCTGTGGATGAAATAAGGGATTTCGTGGGCCTGGACAGTCTGGGCTACCTCTCCATCGACAACCTGAAAAAAGCCACAGCCATCCCCGACCAAGACCTCTGTTTTGCCTGCTTTAACGGGGAATACCCCGTCCCCATCGAAAAAGGAATCTCCAAGTTCTGTCTTGAATAAAATTGATGGCCCCGTAAAAAGTCACGAATCTATTTGGGTGTGGCTCTTTTCCATTTTTCGATATGACGATCCCGTTGTTGCTTTCCGATTCATTGGTCTGACGAGAGTTTACTTGATTACCTTAAGATGGCCGGTATCCTT
>JAFCZI010000202.1:0-533 GCA_019314425.1 Deltaproteobacteria bacterium
TTGTTGTTTTTCACAGTAAGAAATATTTGAAAGAACATTGCAATATCGGCATCGTGGCACGCCATGACGACCCCATCCTTCACGAACTTTCTTTTCTCTTTCAGGATCACCACCTTTATGTCATCGATTCTCTCGAAAAACTGTTGGCAAAAGATCTGAAACTGGACATTGTCATATTGACCCACGATCTCTTTGAAACCGTCATCATGGCGCAATTCAGTCGGTTGGGCCAGCAGGCGATTTCAAAGAAAAAACTGGAGCAATACAGCATTTACATGCTTTTGAAAATCTGCAACCTGCTCAAGAACGAAGGTGAACTCTTTATTATCGCCGATCATTTTCCTGCAAAAAGCAGCCAAACCGCCGAGCTGACATTCAAAACGGAACAGGAAGAAAAAAGATTTGCACTGTTCAGCCACGTTTTTAATACCAAAAAGAAATATAAAATCAAGGACCACCGGGTTCACGTCAATATATTTGACCTTCAAAAATACCTGAGCGGTCTTTATTTTGAGCAAGAAGCACTCAACACC
>JAFCZI010000202.1:547-5534 GCA_019314425.1 Deltaproteobacteria bacterium
CTTGACGGAAAAGCCCCTGCCGATCTCTCCATGGAAGAGATCAATAAACTCCCCTACCTTCGCTACGATTTGGACAGTTCGCCTTTCCTTGCCAACCAGCAAAAAAACTGGTCCGGGCTTTGTTCCATTTTCTTTGATGAAATATTTTTGAAACCCCTGATCCCTGATCGCATCAAAAAGGATTGGGAGAAAAGGTTCTCCTGCAAAAACTATCATCCCGACAATATGCTGGTCTTCCTGGGGCAGAAAAAGTCCCTTGAAACGGCTGTGGTGGACATCAAGAGGGATGTGGCCGATTCAAACCTGGCCGGCTGCTCCTTTGAACTTGTGGCGGATTACAGAGATTCGCTGGAATTTATTGTTCGAACCCTGGAGGTCCTTCGCGCTCTCAAAAAAGGAGATTATGGCTCCCTTCCGCGAGTCTTCATTGATCGCTTGCGGCAACCGCTGGAAAACAAAAACAGACGGTTCGGCGCACTCAACCATTGTATCAAACTCACCAACAACATCAAACATCTGGAAAAAATAGGCGGCTATCTGAACCCGGACAAAATTGAAGGACCCGACACGCGATTGATGTCCAACCTGGAAGCGCTCACCGCTTTCGGGTTTTCACATCATGAGCTGAAAGAGATGATTCTCATTACTCTGGGGCATACAACACTGGGCCGCATTATATCCGGAAAGATGTCCGAAAGATCGCTTAAACCCGTCTCTGATATGGCCCGCACATATGATCCGCAGCAGGCCCTTAACATGCTACGCTACTGCCGTTTGATGACCATGGCCGAAACAAGCGCGGCCAGGGGCCATGAACTTTCTAATGAGGCGCTTAACCAGCTCTTTGATCTCTACGAGTCCACCGTCCGGGTAGTGATCAACCAGGAACTGGATTGGGAGCAGCTTCTGGATGAAAAAACCATCACCATAGGCGGCATACGCAACCGGATTGTCAAAAAGATCCTGACGATGATGGGCTATTTTGAGTTTTTGGAAAACTGGGCCGCATTGAGAAAGAAGGGTCCCATGGAAAAAGAGGCCCTGGCGGATTATGACGACCGAAAACTGGCTGAGATAGAAGAGGTCATTCACCTGGTTACTGTCCTCGAAAAATTCGAAGAAAAGTATCTCAAACTGGACCCCCTTTACCTTCCGGTTTTTTATCGGAAGTTCCTGGACCTGGAGTTTCATGGCACCAGTCACCTGTTTGAACGGATGGGCAGCAGCCTGAACGTTTTTGTGCTTCTCTGGATCACGGTAAACCTGGCCCGTGGAGAATCGGTCAATTTCAATCCCATCCTGGCAGATGTAAAAGATGAGGCCGTGGATGAGCGAATACGAAAAGTTCAAAAGGAAGCCGCCGCCATTAATCTGGAACAACTGAACCTTGAGCTGTTGAACCGGTTCAGCGAGCAACTGGACCAGGACCGTTCCTCGTTCATCATGGGCACGGGGTTTCAACTCAAAACCTCTTCACAAAACAAAACATTGGAGATCGCCTACAAGGATCTTGACCAAAGCCTCAAAGAAGCGGAAATACTTTCCGGAAAGATTGCCGGCCGTGCCATCAACAAAATTTTGCTGGACGACCTTCGAAATCTGGAAATGGTGTTCGCGGATCTGGAAATGTTTTACCAGAGTCAGCTCAGGGTGGTGAGGGATTCCGACACGGGCCTGAAAATCCCCGCAAGGCAGCGGAGATGGTTCGAGGGCACTCGGAAAATGCGGAAAAGCCTTTGGCAGAATTTTACCCGGGTCATGTTCCAACCTGAACACCTCCACACCAATCTTTATTATCTTTACCGTAATGCCCCCGTCCTTTTGAATTTTCTGCTCCCGGAATTCACTGTTCTTGAAAGCCTTGATCTGACCGGGAACCTTTATCTGCGTTCTCCCGTAACGGATTATATACTGGCTGCCACCAAAAAATTTCAAGCGTTGGTACTCCATGACAAACAGAATTTTCAGAATTTGAAATTCATGCACCGGCTCGCCCGCAGGGAGTTCGGGCCCATGACAACCGGCATCATGGGGGTCAGCCGGCGACAGGTCGAGGACCTGGAAAATATCCTGGAGCGGCTCAAGACAAAGAAAGATCTGTTTAAAGCCCTGACCTGTTCATTCATATTCCAGGATGTGGGAAGAATCCCGGAACTGAGAGCAACGTACGAAAAGGAAATCAATCCCGCCGATCTTGCCGCTGCGGGCGCACATATCCTGGAAAACGAAAAAATCGGAAAACGATACGGACTCAACCGGAAAAGCAGGGAGTACCTCATTTTCCTGGTGGCCAACCATGATCTGCTTCACCATACCCTCAAAGGAGAAGTCTCATTTTCCGCCATGGCATCCGTTCTGACCCAACGGGACAAGGACCTCTTCGATGCATTCCTCATCGCGACATTTATCATGCTGAGCGCTATCAGGGAAGATCTCATGCTGGAAGACCTCGCACTGTGGGTATTCAAAATAAGTGCGGTGTGTCATAGCGTCATCGATGGAAAAACGACCCTTCAGCAGCAGCTGGAACAGGTCGTCATGAAACGGGGAAAGCTCTTTTATGCCATCGAAGAATACCAACGGAAGGGACTGCCCAAAGGCGTTACCCCTTCTGATTATCTGGCATCAAACACGTGGAAATCCATGGACAGGGCCAAACAGATCCGGGCCGGGCGAATGATACTGGCCACGGAAAGGATCTTCAGGCTGCGCGGGATTCGATATGCCGAATTTCGAGACCTGGCCAGGCTTATAATGAAGGTGCCGCTGAGATACATTCACAAAAAGAGGAAGTTTCACAACGTGGGGTTTGCGACCTTTGAAAAAGAGGTTTACGAAGCTTTTCGAATTTACAAGACCCTTCAATCCATGCAGGAAGGCATACGGCATTTCATACTTGAAGAGCTGATTGGCGACAAAGTCCGCATATACGGTTATGAAAAGGTCAGCAGTTACCTGAGCTATAAAAACCAGCTCAAGCTGCTTCTGGTGGGACTGGCGGGTACCCGAAAAATAAGATCCGATAATGATCCCATCTCCCTGAACTTCATGAACATGAGCGAGACCGTTGAACAACGCTATGAAGCCATCAACGATTGCCTTGACAGCCTTCCATCGCTGGAGCTCTGGGAGGACGATTCGCAGCTAAGCCATCTTTTCGGCAGTCAAACCGGCATTCTTCTTAAAAAAGAACACTACCCCAATGTGCTGTCCGTCATTTTCCGGAACCGTGTCTTCATCACCCGGAAAATAGATCATATGTCATCCATCAACGACTTGGAACAGCTCAAAATCTACTTTCACTACAGCTTGGGATCCTTGAGAAAACATCCTTTTTTTACTGAAGATTACGAGATTTTACTCGAAAAAGCCTTTGAAAAAAGAATGACGAAAATCACCGACATGATGCTCGACCGAACCCAGCGGCAGATGGAACTGGTCAAAGACTTCGAAAACCTTTACCACCTGTTGGGCGACCTGCTTGGAAGATCCCGGGACATCGGTTTCTCTCGTGAACAGGAACACCGCCTGAACGACCTTTATGAAATGCGCAAAAATGCCCTGAAGCAGGAAAAACTCTCAGAGATCGAGAGTATCCTCGAAAACATCCCTGACGCCCGGGAATTGAGGAGCTACTGGGAAAGCATCAAATGGTATCTGCAGGGAAACCGCCGGTTTTTCGGAACGGAATATGCACTTCTGATCGCCGAGAAGTTTGACACCACAAACATCAGAGTATCCGCCCAAAAAACCTGAGAGTCGCGATACCCAATTCTTGTGAGCACCTGTTTTCCCTGTGGGGGCTAGCGAAGGTTATTCATCTGCTTTACCTCTATTCCTTTCCTATCTACCATGAAATCCCTTGCAATTTTACGACGATCTGTTATCAATATTCTTTGGCTATCCTGACCGGTTACATCAATCGACTTTAGGGAACTGGAAGAAAATAATATACGTATATCCGCATGGAAGCTGTCCGTGCAGGGTTCAAAAAAGCATGGCAGGAACGAGACTACGCCACCATCATCACCGTAGCCCGCAAGATTTCGGACAAGATACTTCAAGAAGATCCGAAGCTCCTCATGTGGTACGACCAAGCGGTGACCCGCTCGGAGGAGGAATGATATACGAATGAACAGAAATAAACACGGGAATCGGAGGAACGAGTTATGAACATAAATGCGAGCATCGTTGATCAGAGGATAACAGGGATCATTGAAGATCACCCGGAATTCTTGCCGGATGGAGATGTAAATAAAAAAAAGTCATCCGCATTTGTTCTGCTCTGTATGTCTGCTGCTCTAGAGCTTACCCTGGAAGAATCTGCTGAATTACTCACTGAAGGTGGGAACGACGCGGGAGTAGATGGTATTCATATCAGTGAAGTTGACGATGGAGAATTTGCCGTAACAATCTTTCAGGGAAAATATAAAGTTAAAGATTTAAGGGGAGTTGCTAATTTCCCGGAAAACGGAGTTCGGAAATCTGTTAACACCGTGGCAACTCTTTTTGACCCTGCAAAAAAGGTTGAGCTAAATAACAAAATCGCTCCAAAGGTAGAAGAAATTCGTTCTCTGGTACGAGACGGGTATATCCCAAATGTGCGCGTTGTTCTTTGCAATAACGGTACAAAGTGGAATGACCAGGCACAGAATTGGATTGACCAGTCAGGATTTACCGATGATCAGGTCATCTGGATTCATTACAATCATGATAGTATAGTCGCTGTTCTGCAACGCAAAAAGGCGGTAGATGATTCTATCCATCTGGAAGGAAAGGCTGTTATAGAGGATTTCAATTTTCGACGGGTTCTGGTCGGGAAAGTGGCTGTAACAGAGATTGCTGAACTCTTCAACCGGCATAGTGATTTGTTATTGGAACGAAATATACGGCGCTATCTTGGGTTGCACTCCAACCGCGTCAATTCTGCCATTCACGAAACCCTTGCAGACCAGCAGAAGCGGGACAATTTCTATTTTTTTAACAA
>JAFCZI010000017.1 GCA_019314425.1 Deltaproteobacteria bacterium
GACCTGGCGCATGCGGCCAACCTTCCCGTAATTATCCACGATCGGGAGGCCCATGAAGAGGTCTATGCGATGCTGGAAAAAATGGGGAAAGGGGAGCGAAAAGGGGTGATTCACTGCTTTTCCGGGGATCGGGACCTGGCGGAGGCGTTCATCGCGCTGGGATATTATATCTCAATCCCCGGTACCATCACCTACAAAAAGGCAGATCAAATCAAAGAGGTGGCCGCCACAATCCCTCTGGACCGTATGTTGGTGGAGACCGATGCGCCTTTTCTGGCCCCCGTCCCCAGTCGGGGGAAAAGAAACGAGCCCGCTTACGTGGCCCATACGGCCCGGGAAATTGCGAAACTGCGGGATATCCCTTTTGAAACCGTCGCTGAACAGACCACCCGAAATGCCCGGACGATTTTCGGTCTGCCCCTTTGAAAATGAATATACCCCACATCAATGAAAATCATCCCCTGGTTCTCGCCTCCGCTTCCCCCCGGCGGAAACAGTTGCTGACCCAAATGGGACTGCCATACCGGGTGGTTGTGAGCCGGGTACGTGAAGAGAGCAGTGCTGAAATCCCGGAAGACTTTTGCCGGAATCTGGCTGCTTTGAAGGCAAAGGAGGTTTATACCCGGGAGAAATCCTGCTGGATTTTGGGGGCGGATACCATTGTGCTGGTCAAGGGCAGGGTCTTGGGAAAACCCAAAAATCATGAAGATGCCCGGGGGATGCTTTCCCTGTTAAGGGACAAATCGCATGAGGTTATCACCGGGTTTTGTGTTCTTAATCCGTCGGGCAGGATTGCCCATTCCGAGTCCGTGACCACTGCGGTTCGGTTTAAACCCCTGACTGAAGAAGAGATTGCCGGCTATATTCGGACCGGTGAACCCTTCGGGAAGGCGGGCGGATACGCCATCCAGGGAGTGGGATCATTTATGGTGGAAGCCATTTCCGGGTCTTACACCAATGTGGTGGGCCTTCCCATGTGCGCCTTGATCAAGGCCCTGGTGCAATGCGGTGCGCTCGGTGTTTTCCCATAGTTTTTCTGGCTTTCCGTCACAAAAAAACAAGAAGTTCATTGGCTGAAAAACCTAAAACCTAAAACCTAAAACTTAAAACTGCGGCTTGCCGCCTTAGATGAGCCACCAGATAAATGGATTCGGAGGTCCATTGAACCTGTTTCCCGGCCAGTTTTTCGGTGATGTGTAACCGGATTTGATCCACCTCATCCGGGGAAAGGAAAGATGCCAGTCGTTCCCGATAACTGGCTTTCGCACCTTTTGCCTTCCCGATCGTTTCCGGAAACCAGCGGGAAAGGACGCCTTCCGTCACAAGGATTTCAACGGCTGTTCGTTCCGACTGGAAATGCTTGATGAGAAGCCCGGCGTCATCAAAGGCATGGGCGAGGTCATCCGGGGGCCAGTTCACCATGGGGTCATCCGTATCCTCATAGATGGCTTCCTCGGCGGAAATCCACTTTTCCACAAGCCTTTTGTCCAGACGCTTGTGATCCACCAGGTCATAGATTCGCTGGCCGCGACGGGGAACCCCTTCCACCAGGGAAATAATGCCTTCAGGCGCCAGTACTTGCGCGGCAACCCGTACCGCGGCCGCTTTGTCATGAATGGGTAGCAATGCGTTTCGACCCACCATCGCGTCAAAACGCACATGCCCCTGCTTTTTCTCTGAAATCAGATCCCGGATGTTGTCCAGCGCACCATTCATTATCACGGGGCGATCCACTTCTTTCAGGTTTGATGCCTGAATGTGCAATCCACTGGCCGTTTTTTCATCCGAAACCAGCGCCCAGACACTCCCTTCCGGCGTCCGTCGAACCGCCTCCCATGTTAACAACCCGGTTCCGGCATTGAGATCCAACACGTTGCCATGACGATTTATTTTCGCTGCCGCCAGGATCCGATCCCGAATTCCGGCCAATTGAATTCCGCCATGGTTCACCGCCCGTTGAAGCCATCGGTCCCGGTTCCGGTCATCGGGTGAGAAGGTCAGGGCTTCGGGGGCTGCCTGAAATCCCTCAACCATGGCAGCCAGTTGGGCTTCCCGGCGTTGTGCCATTTCCACACGAATGTTTTTTTCATGGCCCTGATCCGACGGGTGGTAAAACACCTTGCCTTGAAGTGTGTCCGGCAGATACTGCTGGGGAGTCCAGTGATCCCGGTACGCATGGGGATAGAGATAGCCCTCTCCATGGCCGAATCCCTTTTTGTCCCGGCTTGGATCCTTCAGATGGGAAGGGACTTCTGCGCGACCTTCTTCTTCCACCGCACGAAGGGCATCGAAAAACGCCAGGGTCGAATTGGATTTGGGGGCCGTGGCCAGGTAAAGGGCGGCTTCGGCCAGATGAAACCGGCCTTCGGGCAATCCCACCCGGTCAAAAGCATCCGCGCAGGCCGTTACCACGCGAAGGGCTTCGGGGTCTGCCAGTCCCACGTCTTCCCCGGCCAGGATGAGCATCCTTCGAAACATGAAACGGGGATCTTCACCCGCATAAACCATTTTGGCCAGCCAGTAGAGGGCCGCGTCCGGGTCCGATCCCCGCAAAGATTTAATAAAGGCGCTGATGGTGTCGTAATGGGCATCGCCATCCCGGTCGTACAGGACCGCCCGCTGCTGAATACTCTCCTCGGCAACCGCCATCCCCACTACAATGGCCCCCTCATCATCGGGCGGGGTCGTCTCAACCGCCAGCTCCAGCGCATTCAGAACGCTGCGCGCATCACCGTTGGCCACATGTGCCAGGTGCTCCAGGGCATCGGGTTCAAGCCGCACTGTCAGGGCGCCATATCCCCGTTCCGGGTCGGCCAGGGCCTGAAGGGCGATCGCCCGAAGGTTTTCTTTATTCAGGGGTTCCAGACGGAAAATGCGACTGCGGCTCACCAGGGGTGGGTTGACGGAAAAATAGGGGTTTTCCGTGGTGGCGCCTATGAGAATTACCGTGCCGTTTTCAACCCACGGCAACAGGGCATCCTGCTGGGCCTTGTTCCACCGATGAATTTCATCCACAAACAGAATCGTCCGCCGGTTATTTTCGTCCCGGTGCTTTCGCGCGGCGGCAATGGCTTCTCGAAGGTCTTTGACCCCGGCCAAAACGGCATTTAAGGAGATGAAACGGCTGCGGGTGGTGTTGGCGATGACCATGGCCAGTGTGGTTTTCCCGGTCCCGGGAGGGCCATGGAATATGATGGAAGAAAGCTGATCGGCCTGAATGGCTCGCCGCAACAACCGGCCCGGGGCCGCAATATGCGCCTGGCCTACAAATTCATCCAGGGTCCTGGGCCGCATGCGCGCGGCTAGAGGAGCCTTCCCGTCAGGGCCTTCGGAGTGATGGTTATCATTTGACATTTAAGGACCCGAGTGTTTTAACCGAGGGAAAAAGGGACCGGTTTGTTTCACGCGCCGTCCATAAAACTCCCCGTAGAAAAATTGACAACAGGGGAACAAAATATGAAGAAAAAATCAATGCCAAAATATGATGAATTCGTAAAAAGTCGAATTCATCACGTTTCACGTGTTATGTTGCTGTAACCGATTCAAACTTGCTGACTCTATAGTACGAAATCAATTGACGAGGTCATCAAGGTTGATGGTCTCGTAAAAAGTTCCATATCACTTATGGGGTTGAGAGGTTATTGTAAATGGACGGAAAAATTTCCAGAAGATCATTCATCAAAGGCAGCCTGGCCGCTGCGGGGGCGGTTGCCGCGTCTTCTTTGGCCATTCCGGAGGCGGTCAAGGCTTCTTCCGTGGAGGAGCTGGCGACCCTCATAGACATCCGGAAATGTATCGGTTGCGAAGCCTGTGTGGAAGCCTGCCAGGAAGTCAATGCGCCGAAGTTTCCCGAACCGAAAAAACCTTTTCCAAAGATGTATCCCAGCCGGGTCAAGGTGTCGGACTGGTCCGATAAAAGAGATGTGATGGACCGTCTTACGCCCTACAACTGGCTGTATATTCAGGAAGCCACGGTTAAGGTGAATGGAAAAGAAGAGGCCTATACCATCCCCCGCAGGTGCATGCACTGTCAGAATCCGCCCTGCGCGGACCTTTGTCCCTGGGGCGCCGCTTTTAAACTGAAAAACGGCATCACCCGGATCAACGCGGATTATTGCCTGGGAGGATCCAAATGTAAGACGGTCTGCCCCTGGCATATCCCCCAACGGCAGACCGGCGTGGGGTTGTATCTGGACCTGCTGCCCTCTTTTGCGGGGAATGGCGTCATGTACAAGTGCGACCGGTGCTACAACCGGATTGCCGAGGGTCAACTTCCCGCCTGCATCGATGCGTGCCCCGAGAATGTGCAGAAAATCGGCCCCAGAGATGAGATCTTAAAAGAGGCCCATGCCATTCAAAAGGAGATCGGTGGGTATATTTACGGAGAAAAAGAAAATGGCGGCACCAATACCATCTATGTTTCTCCCGCGCCCTTTGAAGATTTGAACAAATCCCTTGAAACCGGCCCGGGCCAACCGGACATGAGACCGGTAAAGGATTCCATGGCCCAGGCGGACAACCTGGCAAAGGCCATGGTGATTGCTCCCATCGCCGGTTTGGCGGCGGCTGCGGCAAGATTCTTTGTCGGCGCTAAAAAAAGCATGGGATCGGAGGAAAACAAGTGATGAAAGCACCAAACCGAACCAGACCGACAGCGGGAAACAGAGCGATCACCCGGGTGTTCGTCCTGACCATGGCTTTAATGGCTTTTACGGGATTCGGGCAGATGCCTATTTTTAAACGGTACTATGTTTCCGATATACCGGGCATGGCCTGGTCCGCCGATTTTTACGCAACGCATTTTCTGCATTACGTGGGGGCCATGGTGCTGCTGGGCCTTTTCGCCTATTTCATTTTGGATTATATGCTTACCGGAAGAAAGCAATTCCAGTTGACCCCTTCGGCCTGGTTTCGGATTATCCTGATGGTGGGAATCGTTGCAACGGGTATTCTGAGGGTGTTCAAGAACATGCCGGACGTGATTTTTTCGCCGGAATTTACGGTTTTTATCGATATTTCTCATCTGGGTTTTGCGATGATCTACCTGTTTACAGCTCTTGTGCTGGTTATAATGAAGCGGGGCTGGGTGCGGGAAACAGATCTGAATCCGGCAATTGGCCGTTAGCGCTTTAAGGCGGGCTGTGTCTGTAACCCGAATGGCCTCACGCAAAGGCGAAAAGCCGCAGTTTTAGGTTTTAGGTTTCTCAGTCAACGAACTTCTTGTTTTTTTTGCAGAAAACCAGGTGATAAGGACCTAACAAAGGAGGCACCATGCAGTGCAGGAATCATCCGGATCGCGAAGCCATTGTGCCCTGTCAGAAACATCAAACAGGTTATTGCGAAGAATGCCTTGACAACGGGGTTCCCTGTACCGATCCCAGCATTTATTGTAAGTTCCGGGACCGGTGCATTATCTGGGAAATGGGGCGGGAAGTTCGTAAAAAAACGGTGCTCGAACAGGAACTTGGAGTGGCTCAAGCGGCGGGTTGAGGCGCTGCTTGAAGTGGATACCTCAAAAGAGAGTATCTCCTGAGAGATTGATCTATCCCCTTCAACGACACGAGCCCTAAATCGTATGCCGGCCAGAGCCCGGAAATCATTTTTTGGGTTTCTTTCCCGATGATGATATCCCCACCTTTCGCATGGTCCGCCAGACGGGCGGCCAGGTTGGTTACCGGGCCCGTCGCGGTGTAGGTCATGCGGGTTTCCAACGTCCCTTTGAAAACAGTCATCCCCACCAGGGCCACGCCGGAGTTGATGCCGATATTGACATTGACCGGTTCGAAACGGTCGGCCATTTCATAATTGAGCTGGAGGTTTTGATCATGAATGTCAAAGGCGGCTTTGACTGCGTTGACCGCGTTGGTTTTGGCGTCGTCGTTTTTGAAAATAATCATGAGCCCATCGCCGGCGGTTTCGTTGATATCACCGCCCGATCGGTGGATGGGGTCGACAAAGTTGGAAAACATCTCTTCCACCATGTGGTTCATTTCTACCGCGCTTTTTTTGGCGCTCAGCCGGGTGTACCCTTCAAGATCCAGAAAGAGGACGGATACCTCTCTGCTTTCTTTTTCCTGATTGAGCAATTCGGGGTTGGTTTCCACGATGCGCCGAACCGACTGCGGAACAAAAGGGGAGAGATGGGCCAGTTTCTGGCTGATCTCAATCTTTTCCTGGGTTATGTCCCAGTGCTTTTTTCCGGCCATGATGGCATTTCCGGCCATTCCGGAAAGGTCTTTTATAAAATAGAAGTCCCTTCTTGTAAAATGGGCGCCGGGATGGGATACCACATTAGTGACGGCCACGATGTTATCATCGACAAATACGGGCATGGCGGCTTCCGGGCCGGTATCGACGGTCGTGCCATCCGGTCTGACAATGGGGTTGGTTTTGGAGATGACCACCCCCTTCCGGGTTGCCACAGCTTTCTGACTGGCCGGGCGATTTTTTTTGCAGGAAAGGCAGTTGACAGACCGGTCATACAGGGCGCATTGAAGGGGCCTGGTGTATTTCGGCGCATCAGTATCCAGCATGATGATGCAGGTCTCCATGGATGATGGGATCAGGTTTCGCAATTCGGACCGCAGGGTTTCGAGGATTTTGTTGACTTCCATGGTGGACGCCAGCTTTTTTGAAAGACGTTTTTGGGCCTCAAACCGCTTTTTGTAATATTTTTTCATATGGATTCAACCTGATGATTTTAATTTGGATTATGTTTTAAAAAGGCTTCCAGACGCATTAACCCCTCTTCAATGGAAATGGTGGGTGAGTATCCCAGCTCTTTTCGGGCTGCGCTCATGTCAAACCAGTGGGCTGTCGAAAGCTGTTTGGCCAGAAAACGCGTCATGGGCGGTTCCCCTCGAAGCTTGAGTATGCCGTAGAGCATTTCAAGGAGACAGCCTGCCGCATATGCCAGACTGACGGGTACGGTGCGATCGATGGGGTCAAGACCGGCTGCCCCCAGAATACCATTCATTAATTCGCTGATATCAATGGGTTCCCCCTGGGAAATAAAGTAGACTTTCCCCGAAATGGGAGATCCCGGATGAAGGCGATCCGCCGCCAGGATATGGGCATCGACTGCGTTGTCGATATAAATGCAGTCCACCCGGTGGGGCGACTTCCCCACCCTGGCCAGACGGCCCGCTTTTTTTCGTTCAATCAACCGGGGCAGAAAGTTTGGATCACCCGGTCCCCAGATCAGGTGGGGACGAAGGACCACGGTGGCCAGAGCGGTGTCGTCGGCGGAAAGCACCCGGCGTTCCGCCATGGCTTTGGTTTTCGGGTAATGGGCCAGATAAGTTTGGGGGTAAGGTGTCGATTCGTTTACGCCTTCCATGCTGCCCCCGCCAAAAACCACGCTGGGAGAACTGGTATAAATGAGTCTTGAAACGCCTGTTTTTCTGCAGCCCTCAATAATATTCTCGGTGCCGATCACATTGGTTTCGTAATAGGAACGGTATGATCCCCAAATCCCCGGTTTTGCGGCCACGTGAAAAACCGTGTCACAACCCTCCACCGCTGTGATAACCGCTTTTTCATCCGCCAAGTCGCCCCTCTGAACGTCGATACCTGAGGCACGCAGTTCCGGGTAATGCCCCCTGGAAAAGCTGCGGACCTGGTCTCCACGGTTTATGAGCCGTTTGGCGAGGGCTTTTCCCAGGAATCCCCCGCCGCCGGTTACAAGGGCTTTCATGCTTTTTTACGGGTCTCTTTTTGCAGTTTCCGAGAGGCCCAAACCCCCAGCCTGTCCCGATAAATTTTGGCGTTGTGCCGAATGTCAACGGGGAACCCATCGTGAAACAGAATGGTTTTAATCTCTTTCGTGTGGGGTCTTGTTGCTCCCAGTTCGAGCAGCTCCCGCCTGATGGATTCCTTGTCGGGTTTTTTTGAATGTTCTTCCATTTCAACACAGAGTACGGGGCGAACAACCCCGTCTGTCTTGACGCCTGTCAGGGCCGTCCGAAAAACCTTTGGATGGGTATTGAATACCCCTTCGCAGGCGATGCTGAAATGGGTTCCTGAAGGGGTGACCACCCGGTGGAATTTACGACCGAAAAACCATAACCGTCCCTGTTCATCCAGTTTCCCCAGATCCCCCATGCGATGTCGGAAATCTTTTCCGCCTTTTTCATAAATTTTGGTCAGCCGGGTTGCCGCTTCCTGCTTGTAGTAGGAACGGGTGGCCACGGGACCTTTGACAACCATTTCCCCCACTTCTCCCACGGGAAGGGCGAGGGAATCATTCCACCGGGGAATGGGGTCCTCGGTAATGGGGATGATGGAAACGCTCATCCCCGCCACGGGCCTTCCCACGCAGACGCCTTTTCCCGCGTCGGTTTCGTGTCGGGTATGGTTGAGAATCTCGTGGCTCCCGATGGAAGATACCGGCATGGCTTCCGTAGCGCCGTAACCGGTGTGGACCTGGGCCTCGGGAGACAGCATGGCGCAGAAGCGTTCCAATACGACCGGGGGCATGGGGGCCCCCGCCGCGATGACCCGGCGAAGGGTCGGGAGCTTGATCCCGCGTTTTTGGCCGTATCGCCCCACGCGGTCAATCAATGCGGGGGAACCGAACATGTTGGTGATGCCGAAATCTTGAATGGCGCCTATGATTTTTTGAGGGTCCACATGGGCGGGCCGGGTGGGGTCCATGTCGGGAATCACAATGGCCATCCCCAGGGCCGGGCCAAAAAGGGCAAAGAGGGGAAAGGTGGGCAAGTCGATTTCACCGGGTTCAATGTGATAGGTGTTTCGAATGGATTCCACCTGAGCGGCGAAATTGCCGTGGGTATACACCGCGCCTCTGGGCGGGCCGGTGCTGCCGCTGGTAAAGAGGATGGCCGCTATTTCATCCTTTTGGGTTCGCGCCATATGGCGTGGGGGGACGAATCTTCCCAGTATTTTGATCCGGTCAAGGGTGATGCCCCGCCAGAGCAGCCGTTTGCCGACGGTAATCCGGGTTCGAATGGTTTTTCGCCCCCACCCCAGCACCGCACGGGCTATCTGGGCGCGACGGATGCCGATAAAGGCCTCGGGTTCCGCTTGTGCCAGGCAGTTTTTGAGGTTTTTGATGCCGATCCCCGGATCGACGAGTATCGGCACGGCCCCCACTTTAAAAAGCGCAAATGTCAAAGCAAAAAATTCAAGGCTGGGTTTAACCATGAGCGCCGTGCGGACGCCCCGTTTTACGCCTGCCGGGATCAGCCCCCGCGCGATAAGATCGCTTTCACGGTCCAGTTGACGAAAGGTGTAGTGGGTGTATTTAACCCGACCGTTTTTGTCCCGGCCCATTGGAAAACTGACCGCAGGCTTGTAGGGCTGTTTTTCAGCCATTTCAGGGAGATACGCGGCGATGTTTACAAAATCAGACATGGTTATCCAGGGTGGTTTTTACCACCGGACCTCCATCATGGTGCAGTTCAGTCCGCTGCCGATGCCCATGAGGGCGACCCGGTCGCCTTTCTGTATCCGTCCCTCCGCCAGAGCCTTGGAGAGGGTGATGGGGATGGCCGCCGGACCCACATTGCCGTATTCGGGGAATGTTTTAAAGACTTTTGAATCGTCCAGGCCCAGCAGGGCGATCAGTTTGGCTGTATGGACGGCGCTCACCTGATGAAGGATAAACTGGTCAAGGTCGTCGGGATGCCATCCCAATTCCTTTTTGGCTTTTTCAAAAGTGGTGTTCGCCAGTGCGAGTCCGGCCACCATCAGGGCGCCGGCATCGGTTTGCATGCCGTCCAATTGCCCGTGGCAGAGGTCACTATGCTGGGTGGCGGCCAGGCTGACGGTTCCACGTAATCGATGACCGTTGGGCGCGATGTCCGAGCGTGCCAGTACCAGGGCTGCCCCGCCTGAGCCCAGCGTGAAGGTGGCAAAATTGGCGCGAAAGGTCTCCGCGTCACACGCTGATGCCAGAAGCCTTTGAATGGTGGTTTCCACCACAAAGCGACTCCCTTCACCATCCACCACGATGCCGTAATCCACTTGCCCCCGCTCGATCATATTGCCGACGATTTCCATGCCGTTTAAAAACGCGAGGCAGGCATTTCCCACATCAAAATTCATGCATTCGGGGCTGAGCCCCAGATTCCCGTGTACCAGACAGGCCACCGAGGGTTCGATATAATCCCGGGAGACAGAGGTGTTCAGGAGAATGCCAATCCGTGATCGGTCGATACCGGCATCCGAAATGGCCTTTTCGGCCGCCATGGTGGCCACCTCGCTGGGTCGTCGGCCCGGTTCCCAGAACCGTCTCGCCACAATCCCGGTAAGAGACTGGATCATGTCGGGTTGCGCATGGATTCGGTTTATGATGGGCAAGAGCTGATTTTCAAGCTCAGCCGAAGTAATACGGTGGGGCGCATCCACATGGGCCAGGCCGATGATGGATACCTCTTGAAATTCCATTGTGGTGAAACCTTTCAGAAAGTGAATCCCGACAAATGCTTTTTTTCGGAATAACAACTTATGCATGAATGTGCAACAAGAAATCGAAAAAAGTGAAGGATTCTTCTGACGCAGGCTTCCCGGAAGGTTTTTCAGAAGAGGGTCATTTACCGGATTGGATAATTTGTCATCTTGCGAAAGAAGGCAACAATTGTTATAGGTAGCGGAGTCAGCGTAGGCTTTCCATTTATGAATATGAGCGCTGCATCGAAAAGGAGATATAAGATGCTTAAAATAGAGGATTTACAGGTCAAACTGGGGGGCAAGGAGCTCTTGAAACATATTGATCTCGAAATTAACCCCGGTGAAACCCACATCCTTTTTGGTCCCAACGGGAGCGGTAAGACGTCGTTGTTGATGACCATTATGGGATATCCCCAGTACGAGGTGGTCTCCGGGAAAATTATGTTCAAGGGGGAGGACATTACGCATATGCCTATTGACGAGCGGGCAAAAATGGGCATCGGCATGAGTTACCAGCGACCCCCCACCATAAACGGTCTCAAAACCCGGCAGATGGTGGATTTGTGTGCCGGGGAGGACATCGATGAAGCGGCCCTGGCCAGACGCGTCAATTTTGAAGACTTTCTGGATCGGGACGTGAACGCGGGTTTTTCCGGCGGTGAAATCAAACGATCGGAATTGTTGCAACTGATGGCGCAAAATCCGGATTTGATGCTGTTTGACGAGCCTGAATCGGGGGTTGATATGGAAAACATCACCCTCGTGGGCAATACCATTGCCGAACTTTTAGAGAAGCGTGTTTATCCCTCAAAAGATCGGTCCAAAATGCAGGCCAAGGCTGACCGGCGCAAAATGGGTTTGATCATTACCCATACGGGATTTATCCTGGATTATGTCTCGGCTGATAAGGGGCAGGTACTCTACAATGGGAAGCTCAGTTGTGTGAGCAACCCCAGAGAAATTCTCAATTGTGTGGGCGACACCGGATATGAGGAGTGCGTAAGATGCATATCGACGAACACTTTAAGCTAGAAGCGAACGAGGCCATCAATAAAAAGGGCGCTCTCGGGCCGGATGTGGATCTCAGTACATTCGATGCAACGCCGTCGCCCTATCTCGAAATGGCGGATGATGACCTTTGCAGTCTGCCCCGGGAGGAACAGGACCGCCTGCTCATGGCGGGGCTGGATGTGACGGAAAAGGAAAGGGGCGGTACTTTTTTGCAGATGAACACCAATGCCGTCCATTGCCACAGTTCCCAGGAAGGCATTGAGGTCCTTTCCATTCAAAAAGCGTTGGCAGAGCAGCCTTGGATTCGCGACTATTACTGGAAACTGGCGGACGTTGGCGCGGACAAATATACGGCGGCCGCCGAACTGGGGCTGCACGACGGATACGTCATCCGGTCCCTTCCCGGAAGCAAATCGGTCTATCCCGTTCAGGCCTGTCTTTACATGCATAAAGACGGCATGCAGCAGAATGTGCACAACATCATTGTTGCGGAAGAAGATTCCGAACTTCACATTATATCAGGGTGTGCCACGGCCCCCCACCTTAAACGGGGGCTCCATGTGGGGATATCGGAGTTTTTTGTAAAGAAAAACGCCAAACTAACCTTCACCATGATTCACAACTGGGCGGAGGACGTGGTGGTGCGGCCCCGGTCCGTGGCAAGGGTGGAGGCGGGAGGCCTTTTTGTTAACAATTATATTTCCATGAAGCCGGTTCGAAGCATACAGATGTATCCCACAACACACCTGGTGGGTGAAGACGCGGTGGCGCGTTTTTACAGCATTGTGGTGGGAAGTCCGGGATCCGAATACGATTTGGGCGGTCGAATTTTTCTTAAGGCGAAAGGAAACCGGGCGGAAATCGTTGCGAGGGCCATCAGCAATGGCGGGAAGATGATCGCAAGGGGGCATCTTATCGGAGAAGTTCCGGATATCAAGGCGCACCTGGAATGCAAGGGGTTGTTGTTAAACGGGGGCTTGATTCATGCCATTCCCGAGCTGGAAGGGCATGTGGACGGGGTGGAAATGAGTCATGAGGCCGCTGTGGGGAAAATCGCCCAGGAGGAGATCAGCTACCTCATGAGCCGGGGGCTCAACGAGGAAGCGGCCACCTCTACCATTGTTCGGGGGTTTTTGAGCGTTGACATCCCGGGGCTTCCGCCCCAATTGCAGGCCGAGATCGACCGGGTTATACAAGAGAGTGACAAAGACGTTATGTAGTAACGAAAACTCGGATTGATGACGCCGTAAAAAGTCACGAATCTATCTTTATAGATGGCGTTGTAAAAAGTTCCATATACAAGGCGTAGTGGTTTTTCAGGATCGTAGGCATACATGTAGTATGTTGAGATTCTGAAAAATCACTGCAACGCAGTAGATGGGACTTTTTACGACGCCATCAAAATAGGGGGCGGCTCTATCAGAGTCGCCCCCCTTTATTTTTTCTTTTCCGCTCCTTTCTCTCTGCAAACGCCATCCTTAAATGTTTAATAACATAATGTTTAAAAACATTGCATTACCAATATAACGCATGGTATAAAAGTAATGAGTAAATGTTCTGGGAATGACTGAATATCTGAGGTCCCTGACTATGGCAGAGCAAAAACAAGTGAGACAGGATCAAGTGAGACAGGAGAAAGGCATCGCTGCGCCCTCATTGTTGGAACTGAGGGGAAAACAATCGGTGCGGGCCACCTTCAAATTGAGTGGACGGGCCATCGAGGCCATCAGTGTGGCGGCCGCCCACATGGGGATTAAACAGAAGTCCCTTTTTGATCATTTGATCGATGATGTGGAATCATTGGCGGTGGTTGCCCGGGAAATAGAACCCAAACGATTCTTGAGGCTGAAACGGGTTCAGAAAACCTTTGTTCTGAGCCGGCAGACACTTTGCAGCCTGGAGGCGGTTTCAAAGGATTTTGATGCGCCGAGAGACGCGCTGGTGGAATACTCAATTGCCCGGCTTCTGCCGGTTATTGAGGAAGAGCGAAAAAAGCATGAAATCAGAAAGGAAATGCTGCTGGAGGTCGAAGAATACCTTGAACAGGGCGAGGTGATTTCCGAAAAAATCAAGAAAATGCTGGGAGAAGAGGATATGCTCAGCGAAAAGCTGAAAGCGGCTGTTTCGACCCTGCGCGGCGCCTGCGAGGCCATGACGTCATTTGTGGAAAAGGGAAAGGTTATTGAACAGTTTTAAAAAAACGGACGAGTTGAAAATGCCATGAAATTCTGATCGTTTCACATCCGCTCTAAAATCAGGAACACTGAGGCAGCCTTCATCCTCTGATATAATCTCACCCTCCCGGGTAATTATTTTGGGATTGACCAGGACATGCAGCACGCGGCTTTCTTCCCGGGGAGAGACATCATATATCAATACGCTCTTATCCCAGCCCACCTGAATTGCCGCCAGCCCGACACCCGGGGCCGCATACATGGTAGTGGTCATATCGTCGATCATTTCCTGGACCTTCCCGTCGATGTTATCCAACGGTGTGGTCGGCTGGCTCAGGGTTTTATCCGGATATGTTAAGATGTCAAGTTTGCTTATAATGTTATTTTCTGCGTTTTCATTCATTCGGTATTAACCGTCGGTTGCTGTTTCTGATATTCTTTACCCTGATAAGAAATCTGGCGTATGTTCACACTGAGAAACATCGTCGATACGAAACCGGCAATGATGACCGGAAAGACCTGGAGGGCATGGTTAGCCAGAGTGAAACCGGCCGCTTCTTTAGCCGTGACGCCAAATAAAGAG
>JAFCZI010000018.1 GCA_019314425.1 Deltaproteobacteria bacterium
TTGGTCATGGCGCCGCGTCCGAACGACTCTGCCAGAGCCGCAACAGTGGCGCTGTGTCAGATACGGGCCTGATGCTCAATATAGACCAGCCCCAGGGACCGCATGAGGGCCTGAATCAACCAGCACTCCTCGTTGTCCAGGGCCGCACTACCCACGCTAGCGATGCTCAGGGTGCGGTTGACCACCTGGCCTTTGTTGTTTTTATGCTCAAAGCTGGCATCCCGACTTTTTTTGACCCGTTTCGCAATGTTGGAAAGAGCCCATTCCCAGGAGACTTTCCGCCACCTGTTGCTGTAAGGCGCTCGGTACAGGGGCGCTGTAATACGACGGTCATTGTTGGCCAACTGGCTCAGGCCTGCGCCTTTGGCGCAGAGTGCGCCTTCATTGACCGGATGGTCGGGGTCCCCTTCGATGTTGACGATCTTCCCCGCGCCGGCCCGGCCGGTGCTGCAGATCACCCCGCAGCCCACGGCACAGTAGCAACAGATACTGGTGGTTTCTTTGCAATGGTTGATTTTCAGGGACTGAGCATGGCTCTTGATCGGTTTCAAATTCAGGCCCAGGCCCAGAATGGCAGCGCCTGCGGCGGAAGTTCCGGTAATTTTGAGAAAGTCACGACGATTGATGTCCATGGTTCCTCCTTTTTTTAGGTTCTTTCGGTTCAGCTTGAGAGTCTACTTCTTACCTCCTACAATGCTGCTTCTATTGGTACCCGTTCCGGTTGGCAACCAAATCCAGATGGAGCGTGGCCAGGCTCTCCAGTTCCAAGGGTGCCACCTCCTCGAATACCCGGCTGTCAATGGTCTTGAGATATCTATGGCACGAATTGCAGAAATAAACGCGCCAGCCTTCTTCTCCTTCGGCCTCAAAATATCCCAAGTTTTCCGGGTCACGGTTGTCGCAGAAGGGGCATCCGATTCGAGTGAAAGCCCATTCTTGTCCACACAGCTCACAGTGAAGAGATCGCTTGCCCGTCCTTGTAAAACAGGCCATATCCGGGGGGGAACCGCACAGGGGGCAATAGCCGTAATGCCACGGTTTTTCATCCATAATTTCTTCCATCAAACGGCGAAAGGCTTCCAATGAAGGCCTCAAGGCGGTCTTTCCGAGGAACAGGAGTGTGAGAGGGTCCAGGTCCACTTCTCCTGCCAGGGCGGCCAGCATATGTTCATCCTGTTTGAGGATTGCCGCAAAAAGCCTGTCATTCCATTCAAGACCCTTTTCCGACTGTTCCAGTGCCTTGGCCAACCCTGATTTATCCTTCCGTTTTGTTTCGCTCAAGTAGCTGAAGAATCGGTTCAAGAGAAAGGACGTTGCCTCAAAATCCAAAGGCAGGTCTCCTCGGGAAAACAGGGGCACGCCGTTTTTTCCGTTGATCCGTAAATGTTCGTTTGTGGTCGTTTTCGGTTGATGTGCCGGTTCAGCCCGGATCATGAGGCGCGCCAGTTCACCATAAGAACGGAGTGAAGGGCCGGAGGAGGGCCTCTGTCGGATCAGTCGTTCAATATGTTTCAGATATCGTTCAGCTTTCATATCATTGATGTCAAAATGGGCAAAAGGTAGCAGCACAAGATAGAACGCTGCATACTTTACATGCTATTGTTGATAATGAATAGATCCCAAAAGGACAGAATCCATGAGTCGGAATTCAGTCCAGGCGGGATTCTATTAAAGGCGGGATAAAAAAGCTACCTTTTCTTCTGGCTCCTGAATTCTGACTTTCGGATTCTTCGCAAAACTTGCGATAGAACTTTTTGGAAAAAACTTTCTTGTTTTTTGTGACGGAAAACCAGAGAATAAGGCACTCAGAAACACCGATTCATTTTTTGAGGTGTAAAAGATAAGGTTTTGGGTCGTTTGGTTTTACGATGATAAAAGTCGCAGTGGTTATCCCAAAATATGGTCTGGTGGGCGGTGCCGAAGGGTTTGTGTCCGCCCTTACGGAACGGCTGGCCATGCGCAATGAATTTGAGATTCTGAAAAATCACTGCAACGCAGTAGGTGGCATTTTTTACGGCGCCATCATGCTCAATTCGCACATTCTGCGGCGAGACAATGAATTCCCTTGACCTCTAATCCCCGTTTGCGTTACCTTCCGGCACGTTGGCTCAATGGGGGAGGCAATCAACACAGCCCTTCCATTGGGCTTATATTTTAGAAAATTAGGGGAGGTTGTGATGGACGCTTTTTTGGAAGAAGGCCCGAAGAACCCGATCAAAATTCAGGACAACACGTTTAGGGATGGACATCAGTCTTTGCTGGCGACGCGAATGAGAACCGAGGACATGCTGCCCATAGCTGAAAAAATGGACAGTGTGGGTTTTTGGGCCATGGAGGTGTGGGGTGGTGCCACCTTCGATACCATGCATCGGTTTTTGGGTGAGGACCCCTTTGACCGCATCCGGACGTTGAAAAAATATATCAAGAAAACCCCTTTTTCCATGTTGCTCAGGGGGCAGAACCTTGTGGGCTATCGGAATTATGCCGACGACGTGGCCAGGCTTTTTGTGGACAAATCCTGCGAAGCCGGCATGGACGTGTTCAGGGTTTTTGATGCACTCAATGATTTTCGCAACTTTCAGACGGTTGTGGAGCGGATCAAGGCCAACGGAAAACATTTTCAGGGCACCATTTGCTACACCCTGTCCGAGCGGCGCATGGGGGGAGACGTCTTTAACCTGGACTATTATCTCAATAAGGCCAGGGAAATTGAGGATCTCCATCCCCATTCACCTGCATACCCATTACACCAGCGGCATGGCTTCCATGGTTTATCTGGAAGCCATCAAAGCGGGCGTCGATATTGTGGATACCTGTCTGGCCCCCTTTGCCCTGCGGACGTCACAACCGGCCATTGAACCCATCGTGGCTACCCTTAGCGGCACAACCCGCGATACGGGTTTTGACCTGAACCAGCTTCTGGAACTGGGTGATTATATGGAGACCGTGGCGCCTAAATACCGGGACTATTTGGCCAAGAATACCATGTCAGTCATCGATACGGGGGTACTGGCTCACCAGGTTCCCGGCGGCATGATTTCAAACCTGGTCAGTCAACTGACCGAGGCCAAGGCCCTGGACCGGCTGGCCGAGGTGTACAAGGACGTGGCCATCACCCGCAGGGAACTGGGCATGCCCCCCCTGGTGACGCCCACCAGCCAGATTGTCGGCGTTCAGTCCGTGCTCAATGTGCTGTTCGGTCGATACAAGATGGTGACCAACGAGACCAAGGATCTGGCCTACGGTCTTTACGGAAAGACGCCCACACCGGTGGATACCGAGGTGCAAAAGAAGATACTTAAGGGATTCAAACGGGGGGAAACGCCTGTCACCGGTAGAGCTGCCGATTATCTGGAACCTGAGTTGGAGGGTGCAAGGAAAAAGATCGGAGACCTGGCCAAGGATGATTTTGATCTCCTGATCTATGCCATTTATCCCACAACGGGAGAACAGTTCCTCAAATGGAAGTACGGTCTTGAAGAGAGACCGCCCCAGGTTATGCCCAAGACCCTGGAAGACATTCGAAAAGAGGATAAAGCCATGGCCGCCGCCATTGAGCAGGTGTGCAAGACCATGTAAAATTGAGCCATTAGCCGTTAGCTGTTAGCAATTAGGCTAACAGCTAACAGCTAACAGCTGAGAGCTAAACTTTGTTTATCACTTTTGAAGGCATAGAGGGGTGTGGGAAATCCACCCAGGCCAAGCGGATTGCCAATCGGCTGGAAAGGTCGGGGGTTTCACTGATCCTGACGCGGGAGCCGGGGGGGACGCTCATCGGGCATGATATCCGGCAGATCCTGTTGTCGTCCAATAACCGGGATTTGCCCCCTCTGGCTGAACTCTTCCTTTATGAGGCGGACAGGGCCCTGCACATGGCAGGGGTTGTCAAACCGGCGTTGGCGGAGAAAAAATGGGTTCTGTGCGATCGCTTTTTTGATGCGACCACCGCGTACCAGGGGTATGCCCGCAGACAGGATCTCCATATGATAACCCACTTGAATGAAATGGCCTCCTTTGGTATTACGCCGGATGTGACTTTTTTGCTCGATTGTCCGGTGAGTGTCGGAATAAAGAGGGCGCTGACGCGAAACGCTGAGAGTGAAGAGGTGGGGCAGGACCGGTTTGAGCAGGAAAAAACGGTGTTTCACGAAGCCGTTCGGCGCGGGTATATGGATCTGGCAAAGAAAAACCCCGAACGATTTGTTGTGGTGGATGCCACTCAAGCGGAAAGCCCCCTGGAGGCGGTTATTTTTTCTCACCTTAAGGCCCATATCCCTTTGAGCCGTTCAGCGTAGAGTCCTGTGTTTTTTTCTCGGATAATCGGCCAGGAAAAGGCCAAGCGTTTCCTTGAGAATGTGATGCGCCGGGGAAGGGTTCCCCATGCCTATCTTTTTACAGGTATTTCAGGCATCGGAAAGACCAGCGTAGCCAAAGCATTCACCATGAGGTTGAATTGCCATGCGCCTTCGGGGCTCGACGGTTGTGGCGTCTGTCCGTCCTGCCGGAAGATGTTGAACGGAAATTTTCCGGACTTCATTTCCATCGAACCTGATGGTCAACGTATTAAAATAGAACAGATCCGGGAACTGAACCGCAGCTTGGGCTATGCCCCGTTGTCCGGAGGCTATCGGGTATGTGTGATTCACCGGGCTGAGGCCATGACCGGTGAAGCCGCCAATGCTTTTTTGAAAACCCTTGAAGAACCCCCCCCGGGTAATATCTTTGTGCTCAATGCAACGGAACCGCGTGATCTGTTGCCGACGATCGTATCCCGTTGCCAGCGTGTTTCGTTCATGCCGCTTAAGGCCCGGGAAATTGCTGAGCAGCTCAATAAAGAGACGCATCTGGATGGGTCTTCGGTGTCGATCCTGGCCCGGGCCGCCGACGGCAGTTTGGGGCGTGCCCTCAAAATGGGAGAGAGCAATTACCTGGAGCGGCGCCAAACATGGCTTAAGACGCTTTTTGAACTGTATGATTGTTCCGGCGCCGAGGCTATGAACATGGCGGTTGAAAGTGCCAAAGAGAGCCGGGCGGGTCTGGATCAGCCGGGAAACAAAAAGGTGGGATTGTTTGATATGCTTTCCGTCTGGGCAAGCTGTTATCGGGATCTTCTGCTGGTCCGCACCGGCGCGCCAAAGGATCTTTTGATCAATGAGGATTTCTTCGGGCAGTTGAAAGAAACGGCTTCGGGTTTGTCACTTCAAAACCTCATTGAGAGTTTCCAGATGGTGGATCGGGCGGTCAGGGATCTTTACCGTATGCGAAATCCGACGCTGGTTATGGAAAACACCCTGCTTAACTTACAAAAGATGGCGTCGTAAAAGATGCCATCTACTGCGCCTTGTATATGGAACCTTTTACAACGCCATCTATCATAAGTGCGTGGCTTTTTACGAGAGCATCAATTTAAGGAACCGGTTACGGTTGAAAGAAACCGAAACTTTGCGGCTTGCCGCATTCATTTATATGAGGATCAACTGGAAATACCATGAGCAAGTTTGTTGGCATTCAGTTCAGGAAATCGAGAAAAGTCTACGATTTTGACTGCGGACACTTTGTCCTCAACAAAGGTGATAAGGTGTTGGTTGTTACCCAGGAAGGCCCCGACGTTGGCTGTGTCTGCACGGTGCCACAAAATGGCGCCGAAGACAATTCGGGTCGCAAGCTCAAAAAGATATTTCGAGTAGCCACCCTTGAAGAAATAGATCGTTATGAAAAGGATTGCCAGCTTGAAAAGGACGTATACGATTTCTGTTACAAGAAGGTGAAAGACAGATCCGTTCCCATGAGCGTCGTTTCGGTGGAGCGACGTTTCGACGGCAGCAAGACCATCGTTTATTTTACAGCGGATGGAAGGGTTGATTTCAGGGAGCTGGTCAAAGATCTGGTGGGGAAATTCAGAACACGGATCGAAATGCGGCAGATCGGTGTGCGTCACCAGGCGAAAATGGTAGGGGGACTGGGGGCCTGCGGACGGCCCCTGTGTTGTGCCACGTTCTTGAACACCTTTGCGCCGGTCACCATCAAGATGGCTAAAAAACAGAATATTTCTCTCAATCCCAGCAAAATATCCGGAATGTGCGGCAGGCTCATGTGCTGTCTCACTTATGAAGACAAGTTCTACGAAAATGTCAAAAAGAAGCTTCCCCGGATCGGAAAAAAAGTCGTAACCAAAGAAGGCGAGGGAAAAGTCATCCGCCAGAATGTTTTTAAGGAGATTGTGACGGTTTTACTGGATTCAGGCGGCGAAATTGAAGCTCAAGCCGATGAAGTCAAAGAGTCTTCTCGGTCGAAAGAGCGTTCGTTCAAAAAAAAGAAATCCAAAAGGAGTAACCACTAAAAACCGGTGTCAGAAAAATTCTATATTACCACCCCCATATACTATGTGAACGCCGAGCCGCACATCGGTCATGCCTACACGACCATTGTGGCGGATGTATTGAACCGCTTCCACAAACTCGCAGGGCAGGACACCTTTTTTCTTACGGGTACCGATGAGCACGGGGATAAGATCGTTGCCGCCGCGGAAAACTCCGGGCAGACCCCGAAACAATACGTAGATCACATCAGCGGCATGTTTCGGGATCTCTGGCCCAGATTGAATATTACAAACAGCGCCTTTATTCGAACAACGGATGCGTATCACCAGGAAACGGTGCGGAATATTCTGAGCCTGGTCAAGGAAAAAGACGATATTTACTTTAGTGAATATGAGGGGCTTTATTGTTTTGGCTGCGAGCGTTTTTACACGGAAAAAGAGTTGGTGGACGGCAAGTGCCCTGATCATCAGACAGAGCCCGACGTCATCAAAGAGGCCAACTATTTTTTTCGCATGAGCCGATACCAGGAATGGCTGGTTGAGCATATCACAAAGAACCCTGACTTTATCCGGCCCGAAAGATACCGAAACGAGGTGCTTTCTTTTTTGTCGGAACCCTTGGAGGACCTGTGTATTTCCCGGCCAAAATCGCGCCTCACGTGGGGCATTACCCTGCCTTTTGATGAAGACTTTGTAACCTACGTCTGGTTTGATGCCCTGATCAATTATGTGTCGGCGCTGGGGTACCCTGAAGGGGCGTTATTTAACAAATTCTGGCCCGTGGCTCAGCATACCATTGCCAAGGACATTTTAAAACCCCATGGGATTTACTGGCCCTGCATGCTCAAATCGGCAGGCATTGAACCCTACCGGCATCTCAATGTACACGGGTATTGGAATATCGACGCAGGGAAAATGAGCAAAAGCGTGGGAAACGTGGTGGATCCCCTGGCACTGGTCGATATCTACGGACTGGACCCGTTCAGGTATTTTCTCATGCGGGAGATGGCGTTCGGCCTCGATTCGGAATTCAGCGAAAAGGCCCTGGTCCAAAGACTCAATGCGGATCTGGCCAACGATCTGGGTAATCTGGTGAGCCGCAGCCTGACCATGGTACACAAATATTTTGATGGCCATCTTCCGGATGCCGGTCCCTCAGGGGAAGAGGACGATGCCCTTAAGAACAGTGCCATTGAATTGATTGAAACCTACCGTTCTTATATGGAACAAATGGCGTTTCACAAGGCCCTGATGGCGGTTTGGGGCGTTATTTCAGATGTCAATAAGTATATCGACACAATGGCTCCCTGGGTTCTGGCCAAATCGGACCCGGAACGTCTTAAAATTGTTATCAATCATATTTTTGAAACCATCAGAATTGTGGCGGGACTGGTATGGCCTTTTATGCCGGCATCTGCGGAAAAAATCCAGGAGCAGCTGGGCCTTTCCATTCAGGGGGGGGAATGCCGTCTGGCGGATCTGAAAACCTGGGGCCGGGAAAAACCGGTTCATCCTATCCGTAAAGCGCCGGGCCTGTTTCCTCGTGTTGATGTGAAAAAAAAGGAAGAAGAAATTCCGCCGGCGACCGGGAAAGACAAACCGAAAAAAGCCAAAAGCGACAAAACCGAAAAGCCGGGGGCCATCAGCTTTAAGGATTTTCAAAAGCTGGATCTCCGAATCGGTGTCATTATGGCGGCGGAAGAGATTCCCGGTTCAAAGAAGCTTCTGAAGTTGACGGTGGATATGGGTGAACAACGGACTGTGGTGGCGGGTATCAAAGAACATTACGAGAAAGAAAACCTCATCGGTATGCAGGTGCTGCTGGTGGCTAATCTGGAACCGGTGAAATTGATGGGGGTTGAGTCTCAGGGCATGCTGCTGGCAGCCGGAGATAAAGATGGGCTGCACCTGATGACGCCGGATTCTGAAACCACGCCCGGCTCAAAGGTGAAATAGGTTTTTGGCCCGTAGGGGCGGACCTGTGTGTCCGCCCATCGTGAACGCGTGTGCCAACAATGGGTTCAAATGCACAGCACCCCCCCAGTAATCACCCCAAATCTTTTTTCCCGTGATTTTTCAATTCATTAGAAGATTGTAGCAGAAAATCGCGGAGGGCGACACAAAGGGGCGAAGAGACCCGCCTTTTGTCTCGAATCAAATAGAAACTGCGGTGCATGGGGAGATTTTCGATCTTCAGCGTTTTCATTACGCCCGAGGCCAATTCGGTTTCCAGCGCACGCGAAGAAAGGATGGAAATCCCTAAGCCCGCCTTGATGCCCTCTTTCAGTGCCGAAACGGGCGACTGCTTTAAGGGCGTTCAAACCCCTTTCGCCTTTGGTCCGCAGATATTTATCGAATATTTTAAAGGTTCCCGACCCCCGTTCCCGAACGATGAAGGGCTCTTCAAACAGCGCCTCCACGGGAACCGTTTCTCTGTCGGCCCATTGATGTTGCGCGGGTATGGCCAATACCAATTCGTCGGCCCATAGCGCCTGGCAGATCAGGGGGCTTTTCGTTGTTTTAGAACCGATAATGCCCAGTTCAAGACTCCCGTTCAGGACCCTGGTTTCAATGCTCACAGAATCAGCCACAGACAGATTGACTGAAATCATCGGATGTTCCCGGCAGAAAAGTCCGAGGACTTTTGGAAGGATATACTCGCCGGGAATGGTGCTGCCGCCTAAACGGATGTCGCCCCGCTTGATACCCATGAACGCCTGCATTTCAAGACATGCTGTTTTTTTCATATCCAGAAGCAAAACAGCATGTTTGTAGAGCAGTTCGCCGGCTTTGGTGGGTGTTACTTCCCTTCCAAGGCGATCCAGGAGTCGAACGCCAACCATTTCTTCAAGGGTTGCAATCCTCTCACTGACAGATGCCTGTGCCAGAAAAACAACCTTGGCCGCTTTTGAAAAGCTCTTCAGATCAACGATGTTCTTGAAAATCTCAAGCTGGCGCAGATCGAAATCGATGGAAGGCATTGAATTATCCATTGACCTTATAGGTATGAAAACCAATAGTTTTCAATCATTTTGAAGTTTTCTGCCACGGCGTCACGATCCGACACCACATCTCCGTGACCGGTCAGCAGGTAAGACACGTCAAGACGGGATATTCTTTTGATGCTCTCTTTGAGTTCAGAGCCGTTTCCACCGGGAAGATCGGTTCTGCCGATCCCCTCATTGAAGACCACATCGCCCGTGAAAAGCACCTTTTTATCCGGCCAGTAAAGACAGATGGAGCCGGGTGAATGGCCCGGCGTGTGGATCACCTGAAACGTCGCGTCGCCGATGGTCAGATCCCCTTCTTCAAGCAGGAGGTCCGGTTTGAAATCGGAAATGCCCAATGCTTCGCCGTAATGGGGGGCAACGGATTGAATGAACGTCATTTCAGTGCCATGGAGGGCAATGAGGGCTTCAGTGTTTTCAAATATTTTAATCCCCTCCATATGGTCGGGATGTCCGTGGGTGATGATGACCATGTCCATGTCTTCAGGGGTGAGCGACATCTCGGAGAGTTCATCCCGGACATGATCGAAGAGATGATAATGACCCGGATCCACCAGAATTTTCTTTTTTCCGTTAATAAAATAAGTGTTGCAGTTATTTGCCAATGGGTTGTTCCAGGGGAAAAAATGGAGATTTTCAACTATTTTCATAAGAATTCCCTTTATCTAATTTATTATTGCGGTAAAATAGGCAGATGAATGGATAATGTCAAGTGTTCGGTGTTGAGGAGGCGTTTAATGGGTGAGGGCGAACAGGATTATCAGTATGTGGAAAACCGGGATGCGCTGTTGAAGGTTGCGAGCATCCTTCAAAAAGAGTCGGTCATCGGTGTGGACCTGGAGGCGGACTCCATGTTTCACTACCGGGAAAAGGTCTGTCTTTTGCAGTTCTCAACCCCGTCATGCAATATTCTGGTAGATCCTCTGGCTGTAAAAGACCTCTCACCCCTGGCGCCGATCTTTAAATCCCCTGAGATCCGGAAGATTTTTCACGGGGCTGACTACGATATCCGTTCGCTGTACAGGGATTTCGAAATTGAGGTGAACGCACTGTTTGATACCCAGATTGCCGCGCGTTTCCTGGGCTTGAAAGACATCGGTCTGGCCAGTCTGGTTCAGGAAAAACTGAATGTTACCCTGAAGAAAAAATATCAGAAGAAAGACTGGTCCCAACGACCCCTGCCAGTACCCATGCTGGAATATGCCGTGCATGATACCGCCCATCTCCTCACCCTGACGCAAACCCTTGTGGCCGAACTTGGCAAAACAGGCCGTCTTTCTTTCGTCGAAGAGGAGTGTCAACTACAAACCACCGTGCGCGGTGCGGAGCCGAATGATGACCCCCTGTTCTTGAAATTTAACGGTGCTGGAAGACTGGATCTCCGAAGCCTGGCTGTCCTGGAGGCGCTTCTGCAATTCAGGGACCAGACGGCTCGGCGAAGAGATCTCCCCCTGTTCAAGGTGATCGGCAATTCCCAGGTGATGGTGTTGGCAAAGCGGAAGCCGGTCAAAATGGCGGACCTTCAGAACATCAGAGGCTTCAGCCCGAAACAGATCAAGCAACTTGGCGCCGCCATCCTGAAAACAATCGGTCCTGCTCTGGTGTTGCCCGAAAATGAGCTTCCGGTTTATCCACGAAAAAGATCTGAAAGAATCAGCCCAAAGGTGGGGGAGCGGATGAAGCGTCTTAAGGAATGGCGGGATCAGCGCGGCAATAACCTGGGGGTGGATCCTGCCATCATCTGCACCAATGCCCAGGCAAAGGCCCTGGCGCTTTCCAGCCCTCATGCGATTGAGGACATCAAGGAAATTCTGGAAATCAAAAACTGGCAGCGAGAGCAATTCGGCCTTGAAATCTGCGAGGTTTTGCGCGAGGGATGAATGGCTTTCACGAGCCGAAACAAAGCGGTAGGTGATCGGCCACAAGATACCCCCGCCGCGTGGGTTCGGCTCTTCCGTCAACAATTTTCAGAAGTCCCTTTTCCCGGAGCATTGAGAGTGTCGCCCTTGATGCGGGGGCGAGAGATTTCAGGGCAACGCCCCTCCGGGTTCTAAATCCTAACGCCAGGGATTCGAGTTGACGCTGCTCTTTTGTGAGGGTTTCCGATCCTTCAATCGGCAACCGGCCTTTTTCCAGGGCGGCGCGGTATTTTTTGACGGACCGCACATTCCACCATCGTTTTTTCCCATCGAAGGAGTGGGCCGAAGGCCCCAGCCCCAGGTAGGGGATATGCTGCCAGTATTTTCGGTTGTGCCGGGATTCAAGGCGCTCATCCCCGGCAAAATTGGATACTTCATAATGAAGGTACCCCTTGCTTTCAAGAAAGGCGGATGTGGCCAGAAAATGGGCGGCGGCGGTCTTTTCCGGCACCGTGACGATGTTTCCCCCATGTGAACGCCGGTCAAAAACCGTTCCTTTTTCAAGGGTCAACTGGTAGCAGGAGAGGTGTTCCGGTTGGAACGCAAGCGCCCTCTTGAGGGTGTGGATCCAGCTTTTCATGGATTGGGGTTTCAACCCGTAGATGAGGTCCAGACCGATATTTCGAAAGCCTGCGGATCGAAAATGCCCGATGGCTTCTTCGGCGGTTTCGACTGAATGCTCTCGGCCCAGAAACTTCAGGACGTCGTTGTTGAAAGACTGAACCCCCAGGTTGATTCGATTAAATCCCAGTGCTTTCAGGGCAGCCGCCTTGTGGCGGGTGATGTCGCATGGATTCGCCTCTATGGTAATTTCGGCATCCGGCGTCAAATGAAAATGGTCCAAAAGAGATGCCATCACTTGTTCAAGCACTTCTGTGCTCAAGAAAGTAGGCGTACCGCCGCCCAGATAAAGGCTGTCAAATCGACCCAAAAGGTTTTTTTGATAAAAAATTTCTTTTTTCAGTCCATCCAGCCACCCGGCAATGGGCGCTCTTGAAGGAATGGAATAAAAGCCGCAGTAGGGGCATTTGTTGCGGCAAAACGGGATATGGACATACAAACCGGGAAGCATCTATTTTTTATCGTCGGATCTCAAAATCGCAATGAAGGCGCTTTGGGGGACAGTCACGGAGCCCACCATTTTCATTCGCTTTTTCCCTTTCTTTTGCTTTTCAAGGAGTTTCCGTTTCCGGCTGATATCGCCCCCGTAACATTTTGCCGTCACGTCTTTTCGAAAGGCATTGACCGTTGACCGCGCAATGATGGTGCCGCCGATGGCCCCCTGAATGGCGATTTTGAACATGTGTCTCGGAATTTCTTCTTTCAGCCGGTTGCAGGCGTTAAGCGCCCGGGCACGCGCCCCCTCTCTGTACACAATCTGGCAGAGGGCATCCACTTTTTCACCATTCAAAAGAATGTCCAGCTTGACCAGGTCGCTTTCCCGATAATCCAGCAGGTCGTAATCAAATGAACCATAGCCCTGGGTGACCGTCTTGAGTTTGTCATAAAAGTCATAAATGACCTCTGCCAACGGCAGGTCAAACTGAATTTCGATCCGTCCCGTGGAAGGATAGCTGAATTGAGAATGGGTCCCCCGCCGTTCCAGACAAAGTTCCATGACGGCGCCCATGTATCGTTCGGGAATCATGATGCTGGCCCGGATGTAGGGTTCAAAAGCCTTTGCAATGGCGGCGGGATCGGGGTAGTAGATGGGGTTGTCTATGGTGACTTCATCGCCGTTGGTGAGGACAAACCGGTATTGCACGGTGGGGGAGGTCATAATGAGGGACTGGTCAAACTCCCGTTCGAGACGTTCCTGTACAATTTCAAGGTGCAACAGCCCCAGGAAACCGCAGCGAAACCCCAGCCCCAGCGCGGCGGAGGAATCCTTTTGATAAACCAGGGACGCGTCATTCAATTTATATTTTTCAAGGGCCTCCACCAGGGAGCGGTATTCATCGGATGCAACCGGGTATACGGAAGCAAATACCACCGGTTTGACCTCCTTGAATCCCGGAAGCGGGGTCGGGGCCGGGTTATTTTCCAGCGTAATGGTGTCCCCGATTCGCGTGTCGCTGACTGTTTTAATGCCGGATATAATATAGCCCACCTCGCCGGCTGAAAGAGATTTTCTGGATTCTCGCGTCAGGCGAAAAACGCCCACCTCCTCCACCCGGTAGGTGGCGTTATTGTACATGAGCCGAATGGTATCGCCCGGACGAACCCGTCCCGAAAAAATCCGGCAGCTGACAATGGCGCCACGGAAGGGATCATAATGGGCGTCGAATATGAGGGCCTGCAGGGGATCTTCTTCACTGCCGGTGGGGGGAGGAATCTGGTCCACAATGGTTGCCAGTACATGGTCAATGCCCGTTCCTTCTTTGGCGGAACAGAGAATTGCCAGATCTGAATCCAGGCCCAGATCCATTTCAATCTGTTCTTTGGTTTGTTCAATGTCGGCCGATGGCAGATCTATCTTGTTGATGACGGGGATAATTTCCAGGTCATGCTCCATGGCGGCGAACAAATTGGCCATGGTCTGGGCTTCAACGCCCTGGGCCGCATCCACCAGCAGGAGTACCCCCTCGCAGGATGCCAGGGCTCGGGAAACTTCATAAGAAAAGTCCACGTGCCCGGGGGTGTCAATGAGGTTCAGGGCATATTCTTGACCCTCGCTGTCCACGTAGGGCAGGGTGATGGCCTGACTTTTGATGGTGATGCCCCGTTCCCGTTCAATATCCATGGTATCCAGGAGCTGATCCCGAAAATCCCGTGCGTCCACCAGGCCCGTGGCTTGAATCAGACGATCCGCCAGAGTGGATTTTCCATGATCTATGTGTGCGATAATACTGAAGTTGCGTATCTGTTTCATTTTTGTGTTCCTTCAAATTCCGAATCCCTTTCGGAAAATTAATTTTTCCGACGGGTTACATATATGAAAACCGCGCTGGGATGTCAATAATACTAATGCGGGCTGTGCCCGCAACCCAAATGGTTTCACGCAAAGCCGCAAAGATTTTCTTGTTTTTTGTGACAGAAAACTAGGAAATAAAGTGCTAACTGTTCACGGTTACCGAGAATGCTTGACGTCGCAATTTGAGATGGGATAGCATGAGCGAAACATTTTTTTAATGAAAGGGGAATTTATATGAAATTCAAGAAACTGATGCGGTGTCTGCTGCCGGTGGCTGTTTTGTTTATGGTCTTCTCTCCCGTGGCTTATGGTGATCTCTATTGGGAATCGGTTGTGACGACAGGCGGTGTGCCGGAAGGACTTCCTGAAGGTTTGCCGGAACAGGTAAAACAGCAGATGATGGCCCAGTTCAAGGGCAAACAGGAAACCGTGAAAAATTATCTGACCACCCGTGGCAGCCGCATTGATACGGAAGAAGATATTACCATCATTTTGTTTGATGATATGACCCTGTACCAACTTGATCCCTCCACCATGACCTATGTGAAGATAAAGATGTCGGAAATGGAAGAGGCCATGGGGCCACAGGCAAAGGAAATGAGCGAGGAGGTAAAGATCACGGCAACGGGAGAAACAAAAACGATCAACGGGTTCAAATGCGAGAAATACATTATGACCGTTATGGGCGTTGAGAATGATCAGTGGCTGTCCAGGGATGTCGCAGGTTACGGTGAGTACGAAAAAATAAGCAAAAAAATTATGCGGGACTCACCCCAATTCAAAAAAATGGGTCTTTCCGGAGACCTTTCAGGCAAAGGATTTCCCGTAGAAACAGTGACCCGCGTGATGGGGATGACCACAACCACAACGCTTCAAAAAATTGAAAAAACCAGCCTGAGTAAAGACCTGTTCGAGGTACCCGCAGGGTATGTACAGAAACCCTTGAATCTTCCGATTCATAAATAGCTGGGGCTGAGACGACAGATAGATCACACCCATAAATGGGGACCAGCATGGGACCGAGTCTCTATTCTCCCATCGCCGAAAACAGCATAAACGTCTTTATCCTTCTGGGCCTGGGGGGGGGCGTCGGGTTTTTCGCCGGGTTGTGCGGTGTCGGCGGCGGCTTCCTCATGACCCCCCTGTTGACCATGATCGGCATCCCGCCCACCATTGCCGCCGCTTCCGATTCCAACCAGATCGTGGCCTCCGCCGCTTCCGGAACCTATGCCCATTCCCGCCTCGGGGGCGTTGATTTCAAAATGGGACTTTTTCTTTTCGCCGGCGGTATGGTGGGCAGCACCGGGGGCGTCAGAATCGTCGGATTGTTAAAAGCCCAGGGGCACGTCGATTTCATTATCAGGATTCTCTATGTGGTGCTGCTCGGGAGTGTGGGGGCCTACATGATGGCGGAAGGAATATCCTGCCTCAGAAAAAAAAAGACTCCGGACCCTGTTGAGCAACCCCTGAAACCTTTCGTCTGGGACCGTTTTCTTAAAGTGCTTCCCTGGCCGGTTCGCTTCGGAAAATCGGGCATCACCCTTTCTCCCCTGCTCCCCCTGGCGATTGGGGCGCTGGTGGGCATGGTCGCGGCCATTCTGGGGGTCGGCGGCGGGTTCATCATGCTCCCGACCATGTGTTATGTGCTGCGCATGCCCATGCGGGTAGTGGTGGGGACCAATCTTTTCCAGGAACTGCTGGTCTGCGCCAATGTGACTGTTTTGCAGGCCACTGAAAACCAGACCGTTGACATGGTACTGGCCCTGGTATTGCTGGCGGGGTCCACCGTGGGTGCCCAGTTCGGCGCCCGGCTGGGGCACAAACTAAATGCGGATTACCTGAAAATAATTTTTGCTTCCGTGGTCCTGATTATCATGGTGAAAATTTTCCTGGAGCTGGTGATAGCGCCCGATCTGATGCTGATGTTAAAGGGAGATCAGTAGCATGAGACGCATTGGCCCCCCGATGTTAAAAGTGTGCCTGATGTGTGCGGGCTTTCTGGTGATGGCGCTTTGGGGTAGGGGTTGGGCTGCGCCGCTTGATTTTACGGTTCAACCTAACGTGGTCCGGATCGGCACATGGTATGATGGCGCGAAAATCCATGTGCGGGCTCATATCCCCCGAGGTTGCCAGGCCGTCATTGAGCTTTCAGGAAATCCCGGCGCAGCCAAACTCATGCGGAAAGAGCGTTCCTGGGGCATGTGGAAGAACGGGGAAGAGATACTTGAACAGGGCGCCCCCGGTTTTTATCTGGCCATGAGTACGGATTCGAAATTGCTGAGCAGCCTGAACAAAAATCCTTCCTGGGGCTATGATGCCATAGCCGGAAAGGTTTCCTTTACGGGCGACGTTGGGAAAATGGCTATCCCTCGATTGTTTGAGGAATTCCTGCGGCTCAAAGAGCGCAGCGGGTGTTATGGTGTTTTCCCGGGCCAAGCCAAAATCCAGGCGGCCCCCGGAAAAAGACAACTGGTGAAAGGGGTTTTCGACCTTCCGGCCCATTGGGTCCAAGGCGACTACCGTGTCGACCTGTCCGTGGTGAAAGACGGCAGGGTGCTATCCAAAGAAAAGCGGTCTCTCAAGGTGGCATTGGTGGGATTCCCCTCCGCCATTTTCGAACTGGCCCATAAGCACGCGTTGACCTATGGCCTTCTGGCGGCAGGCATCGCCATATTAAGCGGTTTTCTGGTGGGATTGATCTTTCAACTCATCGGTAAAAAAGAATAAGGCCCGGGGGTTTTGGGCCTGAGCAACCTACCCAGGCCTGATGCCCGATAAGTTCTCCGTTTTACGGCTTCCCCCAAAAGTGCATGGCGTGGACTCACCAGCGTAAAACACGCGCGTGATCGCGTGATGGCGGTGTACAGCAATTCCCGGGTCAACACGGGGGTCATGCGATCCGGCAGAACAAAGGCCGTATGATCAAATTCCGACCCCTGACTTTTGTGAACGGTCAAGGCATAAGCGGTTTCAACGTGATTGAGCCTGGACGGCATCACTTTCTTTAATGAACCGCCCGCCATGGGAAACACCCCCTTCACGGTGCTTTTTCTGCGGTCCTTATCATCGCTAACCGGCAGAACAATACCGGTATCCCCATTCATCAATCCCAAATGGTAATCGTTGCGGGTGATCATGACCGGGCGGCCGGGATACCATTCCTCTCCGGCGTCGATAAGGCCTTCGTGAAAAAGAATATCCGCCGTTTTTTCATTAAGGCCGCTTACCCCCCAGGGGCCTTTGCGTAATGGCGACAGGAGCTGGAAAGCGCCAAAGGCCTCAATTACCGCCCAAAGCCAGATATCTTCAGGATCGTTTCCGGGACCGGATCCGATGCGATCCAGATAAGGGCGGTAGCCGTCCAGAATCAGGCGGACCAGGGATTCATCATCAGGGTTCTTGACGGGTAGACGGTGGATGTCCTTGAACCCCATACTCCAGATCGCTTCCACTGCTTCCGGGTTTCCGTTGTTGACGGCCCGGGAAAGCGCACCGATCCCGCTGGTATCTCCAAACCGGTGGTTTTTTCTTAACAGGGTAATATGCTGATCCAGCGGGGCGCCATTTCCCTCAAAGGCCTGGAGGTTGTAACCGGTGTGCTGTCGTATCCACCGGGTGGTCTCCGGCGCATAATTCGCTTGATCTCCGTATTGGCAAATATCCCCCAATACCGCCCCCGCTTCCACCGAGGCCAGTTGATCCCTGTCCCCCAGAAGGATCAGCCGGGCATCATCGGGCAGGGCGCTCAGAAGTGCCGCCATGATTTCGAGATCCATCATGGATGCTTCATCCACCACCAGAAGGTCCAGATGGAGGGGATTGTGTAAATGGTGCAAAAAATGGCGGGTGTTGGGCCGGCTTCCCAGCAGGCGGTGGAGAGTGGTGACTTCTCGGGGCAGGGCCTCACGCAGGGCTTCCGGCAATGTTTTCATTGCACGGATCAAGGATTCCGTCAAGCGGGCAGCGGCCTTACCCGTGGGGGCCGCCATGCGGATGCGCAGTTTGGCCCCCGCTTCCAATGCCACCTGTTGAAGGAGGGCCAGCAGGTGAACCACTGTTGTGGTTTTACCGGTTCCGGGGCCCCCTGAAATCACGGAGAACGAATTTTTTGCCGCAACAGCCGCCGCCACACTTTGCCAGTGTACCCGGGTTTTGGCTTTTTCCCCGGGGCCTCTCAGCGGTTCAAAAAGCGCATCGAGGCGGTTCTCTAAATCATCGGGTATGGGAAATTCATGGGGCAGTCGGTTTAATATGTGCTGGGCTACCGTTTGGGTGTATTCCCAGTAACGCCGCAGATAGAGCAGCCCGGCGCCAAGCACCAGGGGGCTGTTCCCGGGGCCGGATGAAACCAGGGGCGATACCTCCAGATGATTAACCAGATGTGAGAGGGAAATGGTTTTCAGGATATTCGGCGGTTGAACAGATATCTCGGCGCCGGTCGGGTCTTCGGGCGGCCAGGAGAGGGTTTTTTCAGGGTCCGAAAGCAAGGCGTCAAGGTCCAGGCAGATGTGGCCTCTCCCCAGTTGATAGCTGGTCAGGGCGGCCATGAGCAATACCAGATCAGGGGTTTCCGGCGCTTGAGATTTTAAAAATTCCGCAAAAGCGCCATCCAGGGGTCTTAACCAGCCGACGGCAACCCACGCGTCCAGGAGGCCTGACACATCAGGGGGCATTGTGCGGTTCCTCCTTTCCGGCAAAGTCGCTATCCAGTTGTTGAATGAGCGTCTGCGGCGGCTTATCCACATAAGCACCGTTTCCGTCTCGGGTAACCCCTCGCAAAAACAGGTATACCGTCCCACCCATATCCCTCTGGTACCGGTAATCGGGCAGCCTGGCTTTGAGCAGGCGATGGAGCGCGAGGGTATAGAGTACATATTGCAGGTCGTAACGGTGCGCCAGCATGGCTTCCCCCATGGCCTTCAACCCGTAAGCCCGGGTATTATCTCCGAGGTGGTTGGATTTATAGTCCAGCACGTAATAACGTCCCCGGCACTGGAAAACCAGATCGATAAAGCCTTTCAGCATGCCGTTAAGATGGTTTTCCCGGAGTTGCGGTCGAACGGCCTTCGGCATCACCGAACGGGTCAGCATATCATCCAGTGTCCGTGTGTTGACTTGGTGGGCGGCCAACAGGAATTCCAATTCCGGCTGGTAATCGGGGGGGCTCAGATCCGCCAAGCTCACCGGCTGGTTATCCGGCAGCATGAAGGGGGTTTTAAGGAGATTCTGAAACCAGCGGGCCAGCACCTCGCCCCAGGCATGCCATCCACGACGATTGCAGCGCATCTCGATCTGGTCATGGGCCAATTGAGGATCATGGGCCACCCTCCCAAAACCTTCATTCGCTGCCCATTCCAGCAACTCATGCAGAAAGGTCCCCGGATCCGGTCCTCTGGGGAAACGGTGGATTGATGGGGGGCCAACCCTGTCTTTCGGGTATAAAACGGTTTCCTCCTCCGGCTCCTGCAACTGGTCTTCAATGGCCGAACCCGGGAAATCGAGGGTCATTTTCAGCGCATCCGGTTCCGATCCTCCCGCAGGATGACGGTCCGGCCCCTTTAGGATGCCGGAATAGCTGGTAATCCACCAGTCGCGGGGGACCGGGGTGTTGAAGATCCGGGCCGGCGTCAGCAGCACCGCTTCACCCCCGGGTTCATAAACGTTATGGCGTGCTTCGGACAACGGTTCAATGGCCATATCCCCGCAGTCCCCTTTCAAAAAAGCCAGTTTTTCACCCAGCGCTTTGGTTGGGATCATTTCACCTGCCGACAACAGATAGCCCAGACCTGACTGGTGCAGGGTGCTTTTTTCCCCTTTCTGGGTGGTGCTGCCCATGACGCCGACGCCCAGCCAACAGGCAAATTGGGCGCGGGTTACCGCCACATAGAGCAGACGAAGGTCTTCCGCCAGCCGTTCACGGTCCGCCAACGCCAGGTCCGCGTCGCTGGGATGATACACCCGCCTGGGCTGTCCCTCTGCATCGCGGTAGATTAGCATGGCGGCATTTTTCCGGGCCGCCTGGCGAAAGGTGCAGATGAAGGGTAGAAACACAAGGGGATACTGCAGGCCCTTGGCCTTGTGGACGGTAATCACCTGGATCAGCTCCTCATCGCTTTCCAGGCGCAGGAGCTGTTCCCCCAACCCGGTGGGCGGTTGTTGAAGCTGTTCTTCAAGCCAGCGAATCAGGCCCTGCTCCCCATCGAGCTCAACGGATTTTTCCTGCAGAAGTTCGGCCAGGTGAAGGAAATTGGTCAAAGACCGTTCACCGTCCGAGGCCGTCAGAAGTCCCGACAACACACCAAAGTCCTGCAGGAGGTTCCGCAGCATGGGCAGAACCCCCCGGCGCTGCCAGACGGAATGGTAACGGCCAAACCGTTCAACCTCGGCCTCCCGGGCCCTCTCATCGTGGTTCAAGCGATCCAGCTGCGTCAGGGATTGTTTCAAAATCGGTGTGGCCAGGGCGGCCTTGAGGGCGCGTTCCTGTCCGGGGGCGGCACAGGCCCGCAGCAGATAGCGCATTTGTCCGGCTTCGTTGGAATTGAAGACCGAATCTTTATCCGACAGATAAACACTGCGCACCCGTCGTTTATCCAGGGCTTGACGAATGGCGGTGGCTTCACGGCCATTTCGCACCAGGACCGCCATATCCGCCGGGCAAAGCGGCGTTATCGGCGCGTTGCGGTCGGCTTGGAATCCGGATTTCGGGGGGCGTTGTTCCGCCAAGTTCAGCAAGCGTACGATTTCATCGGCAAAAGCATTGGCCATTTGGGCAATATAGCCCTCCGGCCCTGTCTTTGGAATCGGTTCAGATTGTTGGAGGTGCCGGAGATGCAGGCTTGCAGTCGGTTGTCCCTCCACCATCAGGCGCGTGCGGTGTCCTTTGGCCGCCACCGCATCAAATGGAATCCGGTCTTCGAAGAGAAAGGGTCCCTGGGGATATGGGGTGGCGATCCCGAACATGCGATTGACGCATTGCACCAAACCTATGGTGGAACGATAATTCGTCCCCAGGGTGTAGAACTTGCCGCAGGCATGTCGGCGAGCTTGTAAATAGGTGTGGATATCCGCGCCGCGAAAAGCGTAGATGGCCTGTTTGGGGTCACCAATCATCAACAGGGCCGTATTTTCCCGGCTGCCGTAGATCCGGTTGAAAGTAGCGTACTGCACGGGATCGGTGTCTTGAAATTCGTCAATCATGGCCACCGGAAACTGATCCGCAATGGTTTGCGCCAGCTGGTTATTTCCCGGCGCCTGCAACGCCTCATTCAGGTGGGTCAGCAAGTCGTCAAAGTTCATCAGACCTTGCTGCTGCTTTTGTTTCTGAAACCGGCGGGTAATTTCCCCGGCGGCGTGAACAAACAACGCTTTGTCAATTTCAAGTTTGTTCAACACGTCATTGAGTCGGTCAAAAATCTTGTACGCGGGGTGTACCGGCGGCGTCTTGCGTTTACCGACACCTTCCTCAAGCCCTGAAGCGGAAAGCTTTTGAAGGGCTTTTCTTTCGGGCAGGGGGCCGTTTTCTTTGACCCAGCGCGTGAGTTGATCGAGCCATTTTTCTAAGGAAGCCGCGCGGTATTTGTTGCCGTTGAGGGTTTTGTCGGCCTGAGCCTGCCTGACCAGATCCACGGCCCCCTCAAAATCCACAGACCATTCCTGCCGTGCTTCCCAAATGGCCTGCCGACGCTGCGTCAGCATAGAAAAAGGGTCATCCTCGGGCAAATTATGATCCGCCCCTGGTTTCAGCAATGGCTTTACCTGGTCCAGCAGGGCCTGGGGTGTGGCGCATTTAATGAGTCCCAGGAGCTCGTCTAAGGGTTCGGGGGCCAATCCGTAAAAATTAGACCGCCAATAATCGCAGGCGGCTTCTTCCAGCAGATCCTGATCATCGGGGGCCAGTTCCAGATCAAAGAGACTGCCGGTTTCAAAAGCGTGCTGTCGCAACATGCGGTTGCACCAGCCATGAATGGTATGGATGGCCGCTTCATCCATCCACAGGGCCGCCTGTTCAAGCACACCGGCATTATCAGGCCATGTTTCTTCAGGAAATGTACTGCCAAGGGCTTGAAGGAACGGATCACCATCCGCCTCCCCGCGAAAGAAGGCGGCGGCTTCAACCAGTTTGCCGCGAATCCGATCTCGCAGCTCTTCCGTGGCGGCATTGGTAAAGGTCACCACCAGAATCTCCGGGGGCATGAGTCTCCTGAAAAAACCATTCTCCCCGCCGTGCCCCAGCACCAGCCGTAAATAGAGTGCTCCGATAGTATAGGTTTTGCCCGTTCCCGCACTGGCTTCGATGAGACGCAGGCCACGGATTGGAAAGGTTAAGGGGTCAAGCTGGTTCGCCATCTTTATTGCCCGTTTAAAATAGTTTAAATCAGGAGGCCATTGGTGGATGGACACCAGGGTAACATCATTCGCGGGTATGTGTAAATAGTGCCCGAACGAAAACTGTCTTTTTTGCCAATCTCTGCGTTAGATTAGCCTGTTCTTAGTAAAATGGTGCTCTAAATATTCAATATGTTCCTACGGTTAAAATTTTGATCTTCTTTAAAAAAAAAAAAAAACCCTA
>JAFCZI010000203.1 GCA_019314425.1 Deltaproteobacteria bacterium
AACCATGTTTCGATTCATTCATGCGGCGGATATCCATCTGGACAGCCCTTTGAGGGGTCTGGAGAGCTATGAAGACGCCCCCGTGGATGAAATCCGAAACGCCACCCGCCGGGCCTTCGACAATCTGGTAACCCTTGCCATTGAAGAAGAAGTCCGTTTTGTGCTGCTGGCCGGGGACCTCTACGACGGAGACTGGAAGGATTATAACACGGGGCTCTTTTTCACCGAGCGGATGGGGCGTCTGAAACGGCAAAACATTTCTGTGTTCATGGTATCGGGCAACCACGACGCCGCCAGCCGCATTTCCCCGCATCTCAAACCCCCGGATAACGTGACGATCCTTTCCCCCCGAAAGCCGGAGACCATCCTGCTGGACGACACCGGCGCAGCCATTCATGGGCAGGGATATTCTTCCAGGGCAGTGACCGAAAACCTGGCACAACATTACCCCCAATACCATCCCAGCTACTTCAACATCGGGCTTCTTCACACGGCCTTAAACGGCAGAGAAGGGCATGAACCCTACGCTCCCTGCTCCCTGGACGACCTTAAATCCAAAGGATATGACTACTGGGCACTGGGGCATGTTCACCAGCGGGAGGTGATTTGTGAGGATCCCTGGATCCTTTTTCCCGGCAACCTTCAGGGGCGGCACATTCGGGAAACCGGGTCTAAAGGGGCATCGCTCATCACGGTGGAAAATGGTCAGGTCACGGATGTGACGCACCATGAGCTGGATGTCCTCAGGTTTTGCATAGCCCGCGTAGACCTGTCCCACGTAAACACCATCGATGCGGTTCACGATCCGGTCCGTCAGGCACTGGAGACCCTACAGGCACAATCAGATGAGCGCATCCTGGCCGTTCGGCTGGAACTCACGGGCAAAAGCCCGCTTCATATCCATCTCCTTTCCGATGCCGCCCGCCTTACGGAATCCTTTCGCAGCGTCACAGCAGGGTTGGGAGATATGTGGCTGGAAAAAGTCCGCTTCAAAACCATGCCAAAGGATCGCCTTCAAAGAACGTCCGGTGAAGAAACACCACTCCAAGACATGATGGCGGCGGTGGATCAACTGAAATGGGACCCGAAGCACACACAGGACCCCTTTTCCCCGAAAATTCCCGACATCGCCGCGCTGAAAAACAAACTACCCCCGGACCTTCTGGGAGGCGACGATCCGTTACTTCCGAACCGTCCGGAGGGAATCGCTGCGCTCCTCAATGATGTCAAAGCGCTCCTGACCGCCCGACTGAGCCGGGGGGGAGACTTGCCATGAGGATCAAACAGCTCGACCTGATCGCCTTTGGCCCATTCACGGATCAGACCCTGTTTTTCGATTCAAAAGGCCCTGGGCTAACCATTATATTCGGTCCCAACGAAGCGGGCAAGAGCAGTTCCCTGAGAGCCCTCAAATCTCTTCTGTACGGAATACCCGAACGAACCCCCGATAACTTCCTGCATCCCAATGACCAACTCCTCTTGGGCGGCAGCCTCAAAGCCGATGACGGAGAACAACTCACTTTTCTGCGTCGAAAAAGACGGAAAACATCCCTGTTTGACGCCCATGACAACCCCCTTGGCCCCGAGGCCCTGGCGCCCTTTATTCGTGGGATAGCCCAGGATGAGTTTGAAACCCTTTACGGCATCGACCACGAAGCCCTGGTGCGGGGGGGGCGGGATATCCTGGCCCAGAAAGGTGAAGTGGGTCAGGCTCTTTTTTCGGCGGGTGCCGGCATCTCATCCCTCAGGGAAGTCCTGGGCGCCCTGGACGACGAAGCGGATCAACTCTTCAGGCCTCGGGCTTCCACCCGCCACATCAATCAGGCCCTTGCCGACTACAAAAAACTTCAAAAAGACATGCGGTCCGCGACCCTCTCCGGACAAGACTGGATGAACGTGGAACAAGCGCTTCGAAAGGCCGAGGCCGAACTGGCTTGGATCGAACAGAAAAGGAAAGAAACGGACGTTGAGCGGCGGCAATTGGAACGGTTGAAGCAGGCCCTTCCCCAACTGGCTTTGCGCCGGCAATACCTGGATCGTCTGCAAAGCTTAGGCGAAGTCATCCCCCTTCCCGATGACTTTGCCCAACGAAGAAAAAAAGCGACAAATGGCCTGCAAAAAGCCCAACAGACCCGAAATACCGCCCTGCACCGGCTGTCGTCACTCAAGGAAAAGCAGGGGAGCGTGTCATTTCATCCGGCCCTTCTGGATGAAGGCGAATGGATTGAAGCGCTCTACCAGAAACTGGGAAGCCACCGGAAAGCCATGAAGGACCGTCCCCGGTTGGAAGGAATACGCATCGCCTGCAAACGTGAAGCCGCCGCCCTTCTCAGGCAGCTCCCCACGGACCTGCCCCTGGAGCAGTTGGCGCGTCTGAGGCCTTTTCTGGGGAAACGAAAGGCCATTCAAACCCTGGCCTCAAAATACGAAGCCCTGAAACAGAGCAAACAGCAGCACCGGCAACAACGCCGCCGTCTGGATGCTGCACTTACGGAAATCGACCGTTCACTGGCGAAAATACCCCCCTCCCCCAATACCGACGAACTTCTCCAGGCCGTAAAACTGGCCCGAAAATCAGGGGATTTGGACCAACAGTTGCTTGAAAAAACGAGATTGCACGGAACCCGGGGAACACAACGCCTGGAAGAACTCTCACAACTGGGACTCTGGGCTGGAAATCTTAAAGAGGTCCGAGAACTCCCCCTCCCCCTCAGAGAAACCATCCTTCGATTTGACGAAAATTTTCGGACCTGCACAGAAAAGCTGCACGCATCTGAAAAAGAGCTCAAAAACCTGGTGGCGGCCCGGGAGCGAATCATGGCTGACATCAGGGAGATTGAGTCCTCGGGTGAGGTGCCCACCGAAACGGAACTGGAACAAATCCGAAAGAGACGGGATGCCCAATGGCAGTTACTGAGAAGGCATTGGCTGGAGGGGGAGGACGTGACCCTTGCAAGCCGTTCATTTACGGAAGATGACGACCTGCCCGATGTCTATGAAAACCATGTTAAAATGGCAGACCGTCTGTCGGACCGGTTACGCCGGGAAGCTGACCGGGTCCATAAATTTGCCGCGCTCAAAGCGGATCAACTTGCCAACCGGGAAGCAACCCAAACCGTCCACGAGAGCCTGGGAGAGCTCAATGCTGAATCCGCCGCCATTTCCAGAAAATGGAACCGGCTCTGGCAACCCTGCGACATTGAGCCCCTTCCCCCCCAGGAAATGCTGGGCTGGTCCGGAAAATTCGAAAAGATCCGGTTCGACGCCATGGAACTGAACAAAATTGAGGGGGAAATCAACACACAAAAAACCCAAAGAGAAAAACTGTATAATGGGCTGATGGCCGCTTCAAAAAAATTTGAAAACACCAAAACCCTCCCGGATGAAACCCTGGAACCGGTGCTCATATTCTGTGAAACCCTTCTTGAGAATCTCGATCAGCATAAAAAGGATCAACAGAAGTTTTTAGACAAACAAAATGATCTTCTTGGCGATCTTAAAACGGCACGGCATCATGAAGAGACGGCCCGGGAGGAATTGGCAAAATGGGAGACGCGCTGGCACGAATCGGCGTCACTTTGGATCGGGGGGACGGCCCCCTTTCACCCGGAAGAAGCCAACGACATCCTTGAAAGCCTGAGGGGTTGTTTTTTAAAACTCAAAGAGGCGGATGAACTGCACAAAAGGATAGAGGGCATTGACCGTGATGCCGAAGATTTTGCAAAGGAAGTTCAAAGCGTTATAAAAAAAGTAGCCCCGGACATTGAAGGGCTTCAACCGGAGCAGGCGGTCCTTCAGCTTCAGAATCTTTTGAAGCAGAACCTGGAACAGAAGACCCTCCTTCAAAAATACACCCGGGAAATTGAAGAAGCGGAAGACGACATCAGCAGCGCCGAAGAAGCCATTCGCGCGGCAGAAACACAGATGGGGGATTTAAGACGGATCGCCGGATGCAAAGATGCAGATGATCTTGAAGAAGCGGAACGGATCGCCAGGGAACACCTGGACCTTAAAACAAAATGCAGCGAAACGGAAACCGCCCTCTTGAACAGCGCCGAGGGCCTCGGCATTTCCCAGCTGGAAAACCAGGCAGCCACGCTGAATCCCGACGAATTACCGGGGGAAATTGAGGCCCTGAACCGGGAGATTGAACAAAATCTTGACCCGGAAATCAGGCGCCTTTCCGTAACCCTGGGAGAAAAGAAAAGGGAGCTGCAACAGATGGACGGCAGCGCTAAGGCCGCAGAAGCCGCCCTGTCCGCTCAGCAAACCCTGGCGGCCATTCGACGAATGTCTGATCATTTCATTCGACTCAAGGTGGCATCCAGCATATTGAAGCAGGAGATTGAACGGTTCAGGAGTGAGAACCAAGATCCGGTACTGAAAATCGCATCGGGGTATTTCCGGAAATTGACATTAGGGTCCTTTGAGGCGCTGCGCACGGATGAGGACGACAAGGGACAACCGGTGCTGGTGGGGCTGCGGAATCAGAACCGCGTGATCCGGGTGGACGGCATGAGTTCCGGAACCCGGGATCAGCTCTATCTGGCCCTGCGGCTTGCATCCCTTGAAAAACGCCGGAAGACCGGCGAAACCATGCCTTTCATCGTAGACGACATTCTCGTTAACTTTGACGATGAGCGATCCAAGGCCACCCTGGAAGCGATGGCGACCCTGGCCCTGGAAACACAGGTTATTCTCTTTACCCATCACAGGCAGATTGCTGAAGAAGCCGAAAAAATGGCCGATACAACAAACCTGGAAGTGCATCACCTTTAAGGAGGACAGACACATCTATTACACCAAAGAACGATCGGGATTAATCAAGCGTATCGGCCTTGGATTTATTCATATCTATTACGGACAGGGCGTCGGCAAAACCACCCGTGCAGTGGGGCTGGCCATCAGGGCCGCCGGGGTGGGGCTCAAGGTCAATTTCATTCAATTCATGAAATCGGGCACATCGGGGGAAATCCTCATCTTTGCCAATATTCCCGATATTCGATACCAATGCCCGGGAAAGCACCCCTTTATTCTGTCCCGGGGGCCGGAAGCCATTCATTACAAACATGCCGCCGAGGCCTTAAGATATGCCATTGGAGCGGTAGGAAACGGGGCAGAGCTGCTAATCTGCGATGAGATCATGAATACCCTTATTTTTGAACTTCTGGAAAAGGAGCAGGTCATTGAACTGATGGAGATGTGTCGAGGCAAAACAGAGCTGGTCATGACCGGTGCCAGTGCGCCGAATGATCTCATTGAACAAGCGGACTATGTGACAGAATTTAAGCAGATAAAACACCCCTACTATTCAGGGGCCAAGGCGCGACAGGGCATAGAATTTTGATGGCGCCGTAAAAAGTCCCATCTACTGCGTTACAACAATTTTTCAGAATCTCAACATAACACACCCACGGTGGAACTAATGGCCAACACCATCAGGAAGCGGTACAGGGGGTTTTGTTTCAGTGTTAAATATTCGGTCAAGCACCCCCATCTTCGCCTATTTTGGCCTGCTCACATAGCATTAGTATGCTACGCAGTCCCAAATAGACGAATATGAAGCACTGGCCAAATATTTACGAAAGATGCTATTTTTTATCTATGATATCAATTGTTTTGGGTTGTTTGTCGCCGACCTGGCAACTGTTACTCATTCATGTGGAAATGCCCATTTTGGGTAGAATATAGGTCTGCAACAGAACCCACACAGCAATTACCCCTAAAATGATCCAGATACTCATGTCTTTTCCTTTTTTTTGAGTGTTTGAGGTTTCCATAATTCTGTTTTCCCTATGGTGAGCAGAAGCAGCACACGGCTGCATTGATCATCCGGCTCACGAAAAACCGCCGCTCGGCGCGCATGAACCGGAAGCCGAAGCGCCTCCCAAATCCAGGCTTGAACCGGACCCGGCGGATGAAAAGATGGATAGTTGTTTTTCGCTTTCATCCCCCCCGCAGGCAGGGCAGGGGCACTTGTCTTCGCCGCTTGAACGAAAACAGAGGGATTCGTAAAGATTCCCGCATTTTTTACACTTGAATTCAAATATGGGCATGGTGTTTCTCCCTGAATATATCAATGTTCTGGGGCTATAGAGTCCTGAACAAGAAAAAGGTTACAATGATGTACAAAAAGAGCATACAATACGCGCTTTCAAGTCAACATTGGACAGGAGGATAAATCGCCCATGAGAGGACAGGGGAAATATTTCATGCGGACTTTGATAAAAAACGTAAGGGTGGCTGTTGTGGCTTTTTCCATCCTGGGGATGACCGTATCCTTCATATCGTGTGCGGATCTTCGGGAAGAACTTGATTTCTCCCAATGGCGCTACCAACCGGTTCCCAGTGGGCCACCCTCATGGGAAGAAGATTTCGGTCGACCGGATATGAGGGGTGGCGAAACACCTTTTCAATAGTGAGCTTAATCGTAACTGATGGAATATATTAGCATATGATTCCAATGAAAGTAAATATTCGGCCAGCACCCCATCTTCGCCTATTTTGGTCTGCTCACATAGCATTAGTATGCTACGCAGTCCCAAATAGACGAATATGAAGCACTGGCCAAACATTTACATTG
>JAFCZI010000470.1 GCA_019314425.1 Deltaproteobacteria bacterium
GTGTCGTAGTTTTTCCGCATCACATCGCGGTCTTTCGGGTTGGCTCCTTTCTTGTTATTCATCCAGACGCCCATTCCATTGGAGCCGGTGGCCGCTGCAATTTTTTTGACGTAGCCGGCGATAATCACCTGGGTCTCGGCAAGGCCATAGTTTTCGTCGGTTACGGTTGTTGTCGGGGCCGCATCGGATGAGGCTTTCGTTGCCGTCTCTTTGTCGGATGAACATGCGGCAAAAAGCAAGCAGGTTGCAACCAATGACGTGAGTATGATTCTTTTCATTCTACTTTCCTTTCCTTCTACTCTAGTTTGCGAGTTCAATTTCGCTCGGACGCCAGGTTTTGCTGATCCAGGGTTCCAGCGGACCGTACATTCTGAGAATAACGAACCAGCTTTTTCCGGGGATGGTTTGCAGCCAGTTTTTCTCAAAGCCCTTGGGCGGTTCAGGTGCAAAATAGATATCGAAAGAACCATCTTCATTTTGCTTGAAGCCCTGGTCCTGGCTTCCAACGGTGGGGAACTGCTGGTCGGTCTGGAGCATGGAACGCGTCTGCGAGTCATACAGGGTGAGGGCCCAAAAATCATTCACCGGCACATCCTTGGGAATATGAATCCGGTAGACCTTCGATCCATCGAACGCCTCGTGGTTGGCATCCTTGAAGGCGATGGCATAGTCGGAGCCTCTTCCTTCATGGGGGTTGGCCATTGCAGGGGTCACGGCGGTGTAGGTATAGTGGAAGAAGGCACGGGCATCTGTATTGAACGCACCGTCATAGTTGTAGTACACATTCTTGCCCGGATAGGCCATCACCCATTCCGTGGGTTTGTCCTGATAGAAGTAGACCATTTTAAGATCGCCGCGCGGGTACCAGTTGTTGGATCGTGCCGCCGCATTGGCAATGGCAACCGCATCGGTCAGAATCTTTTTCATGCGGGCATCGGGCGCAAACTTTTGGCCCTTTTTGATGCCGATCGAAGCAAACAGGCCTTTGGTTTCGGCATCCAGCATTTCGTCGGACTCTTCCTGGATCAGGTGATCCAAATGCACAAAATATTCAAAATCATTCGGGTGGATGGTGTTGAATTCCTTGCCCGACATGCTGACATATTCACAAGGCTTCGGATTATCCTTTTCGGAGAGCGGATATACCTTGAGGTGGTCTTTCACGTTTTTAACGGCCGGAGCGATCCCCTCGGAAATATTTCCGCGCATAAACAGCCAAACCGCATAGGTCGTGGGTTCAATTACATTGTATCCTTCTGGAATGTCCCCTTTATATGCAGGCGGAAGAACGAGATATTTTCCCCCCTTGCCGCGGTCTGGACCGGCCAGGCCCACATCACCCACATAACGGAACCAGGCATCGTTAAAGGCCCCCAGCATGGCGGGCGGAACCTCGACCACAACAGGGCCCACATCCTTCGTGTTGACATGGGGCATGATGTACAGCCTTCGTGTTGACATGGGGCATGATGTACAGCGTTGAGGTGTTGGCCGTGAGAAACAGGGCATGGGAATCCATTAATTTGTCAAAGATGGCCACTTTGCCAATCGCATCCACACCCAGCACGGCTGGCCCTTTTCTAAGTTCTTGCAACGAGGCACCGGGAATGCCCCTCAAAAAGGCATCAACGCCACGAGCGCGATCGAGATAGTCCTGGACCAGATCCGCTGTCTCTTTGGTGGGAACCCCATCAAAAAACTCCAGTGTACCGATGGAGGTTTTCACCTCATCAGGAGTCATGATGTTTTCCGGGATGGGCGTGGTCATCTTATACTGCGTGGGCGGATTTTCCGATGCCCCTGCCTGGGAAAGCAGGATACCCGCACATAAACCAATCGCCAGAATTACTTTTCCTGTTCGCCTTTTCATCGTCTATGTGATAGTGTATCAACCATGAAAATGAAATCAGAGACATTACGGCAGGAATTCAACCGGTTTTCCACGGATATGGTGCATGGGGTATTTCCAGGCATGGATTTAGTCCAGCTGGAACCAGGTCCCCTGCAGGGGTGGATCATCTCGGCCAGGGTTGGCCCATATCATGTGAAGGCAGGC
>JAFCZI010000204.1 GCA_019314425.1 Deltaproteobacteria bacterium
CACAACAAATCATCTCAAAGCCCGCCTAATCGCCATCAGCCTGTCGCTCAGTGTCGGTGCGATGCTGATGGGCGCAAAATTCTACGCATTTCACCTCACCCGATCTTCCGCCGTTTTCTCGGACGCGCTTGAATCCATCATCAATGTGGTAGCAAGCGCATTTGCCCTGGTCAGCATTGTTCTGGCCGCTAAACCCCCGGACAAAAGCCATCCCTACGGTCACGGAAAAGTGGAATATTTCTCCGCCGGATTTGAAGGCGCCCTGATCATCCTTGCCGCCATCGGCATTTTCAAAGCCGGATGGGACCATATACTTCGTCCACAACCCATTCCAAATCTTACAGACGGCCTTTACATACTCCTGGGTGCAGGGCTGATAAACCTGATTCTGGGCTTCATCCTGGTTCGAACCGGCAAAAAGACCCATTCACTCGCCCTGACAGCCGATGGCAAGCATGTTCTTACGGATGTGATTACCTCTATGGGGGTTTTGCTGGGCCTCTTGCTGGTGCATCTGACAGGACTATACTGGCTGGATGGGGCCATCGCCTGTATGGTCGGGTTCAGCATCCTGTATACCGGTATCATCCTGGTGAAAAAATCTTCTGCCGGTCTCATGGATAAGGCCGAGCCCGAACTTCTGAAAAAAATCGCTTCACTTCTGGAAGAACACCGAAAAGACAACTGGGTGGGAATACATGAACTCAGAGCCTTTCGTTCAGGCAGTTTCGTGAACGTAAGCCTTCACCTGATCCTGCCCAGAGATTTCACACTGGCGGAAGCCCATGCAGAAGTCGAGGAAATAGAGGCGGTCGTTGAGGGCTATTTTGCAGGCAGGGCAAGCGTCCTGGTCCACCTGGATCCATGCGCTGATCCCGACTGCCCGGTGTGCCGTCGCTATGCCTGCGAACTGAGGGAAGAAGAGCAATCCGATCCCACGCCCTGGAATGCGGAAACACTGATCATCCAAAGACCCGGGGCACCGCCAATTTGGCAAAAATAGCCCTCATGACCTCGGATCGCACTCAAAATCCTGATGGCGCCGTAAAAAGTCCCATCTACTGCGCCTTGTATCTGGAACTTTTTACAACGCCATCTATGGATGAATTTGTGACTTTTTACGAGACCATCAAATCCTGGATTGCCCACATTCTGAGTTTTTGTTTGACAAATTCCATTCGTATTTTTTATATTTCCCGGCGCAGGAATCATGCCACTCTAAGGAGGCAAACCCCCAAATGGAGCACCTTTTTTCCACGTTTTCAATCAAAGGATGTCAGCTCAAAAACAGGATCGTCATGCCCGGGCTGGCTTCATTTTTGATTGAAAATGACGGGTCCATTCCCCGTGAAGCCATTGAGCATTATCGACTCAGAGCCGCCGGGGGCCCGGCCATGGTCATCATGGAAGCGTGCGCCGTCTCACCTGAGGGAATCGTTTCCCCCCATCAGGCACGAATTTATGAAGATCGATTCGTGGAGGGACTTTCAAAAATCGCCCGTTTCATGAAGGCGGAAGGGACGATTCCCGCAGTTCAGCTTCACCACAGCGGAAGGCAGACCTCCGCCAAGGTCATTCATAGGCAACCGGTTGCCCCATCACCCCTTCCCTGCCCCTCCATTCGAGGGGACGTGACGCCCCTCACGGTGACCGGCATCCAGGAACTGGTCAACAAATTCGGCGATGCGGCCGACCGCGCCCTTCAGGCGGGATTTGAACTCATCGAAATTCATGGTGCTCACGGATATCTGATCAATCAATTCCTATCCGGGTTTTCCAATATCCGTCAAGACGCCTACGGTGGCGACATCCCGGGGCGAACACGATTTGCGCAGGAAATTGTCCGGGAAGTTCGGAAACGGGTGGGTAACGAATACCCCATCTCTTTTAAGATCAGTGCCATGGAATTCGTAAAAGACGGTCTCAATGTGGCAGAAAGCATTGAAATTCTGAAGATCCTCGTAAAAGAAGGCATTGATGTCGTACAGGTATCCGCCGGAAATGATGCGACCCCGGAATGGATAAGTCAACCCATGTTCATGGAAAAGGCATGCCTGACCGATTTTTCCTGGGCCATCAAAAAGGCGCTGGATGTCCCCATTATGGCGGTGGGAAGAATAAACGAACCATTGCTCGCGGAAGACATTATCAAATCCGGTAAAGCGGACCTCGTCTGTATCGGACGGGGATTGCTGGCAGATCCGACGATGCCCAAAAAAGCCCTGGAAGGCCGGTTGGACGACATCAGGACCTGTATCGCCTGCAACACCTGCATGCAATCCATTTTCAAGAAAGGCCGGGTGGAGTGCCTGGTCAATCCGGCTCTGGGACGGGAGAAGGAAATGGCCTTTCATCCCGCCAAAACCATTAAAAAAGTGATGGTCGTCGGGGCCGGCCCCGGCGGTTTAAATGTGGCATGGGTGGCCGCCAGACGCGGGCACGATGTTCACCTTTTTGAAAGACAACCCCAGTTAGGCGGACAACTGGCCCTGGGAAGTATCACCCATTACAAGAAAGGACTTCGGAAGCTGATCCGATTCCAGGCAAAGCAGATGGAGCGGTTCGGGGTAACATGTCATCTGAACCAGGAAGTGACGCCCGACACCCTGAGAGACCACTCACCGGATGTGGTGATTCTGGCCACCGGATCAGCACCGGTCTATCCGCAAATCGAGGGGATCGACAATACCCTTGTCATTTCCATAAACGAGGCTTTGGACGAGCACAGCCGGGCGGAAGGAAAAACAGTTGTGGTGGGGGGCGGTCCTACCGGTTGCGAAATCGCCCTTCATCTCTCGGAAAAAGGGTCTCAGGTGACCATCGTGGAGGTGCTTTCCAAGCTGGCCTCCCAAATGGAAAGCATAACCCAAAAAATGCTGCTTCGGAAACTCATGGAAAACAACGTGTCTTTCAAAACAAACTGCAGGGTGCTCCGTATTGAAGAAAATGGGGTCGTCATTGCTGAAAAAGAGGGCGGGCAGATGACACTTCCGGCAGACCAGGTGGTCTTTTCGATCGGAAACCGACCGGAAAACGGTCTTTTTAATCAAATCAAATCAATGGGGTATGAAATTCACCGGATCGGGGACTGTCTTGAACCGAGAAGCGCCAAATCCGCTATTTATGAAGGGGCGGTACTGGGTCGCGCTATTTAGTGCCCATCCACAAATGGCCAATTTGCCCGATTTCAGCGTCAGCCTCAAAAAGGCAATCCTCGAAATACTTAAATGTATTCCTGCGATTACAATTTTCGCCTCCTTTGAACTCGAACAAATTTGCTCATTCGTGGACGGACACTATCTAACTTTTAACGCCTCATAAGCCCCCTGAATTTCCTTGAAACGATTTTCAGCCAGCGCCCTGAATTCATCTCCCAAGTGCGCCACCTTGTCCGGGTGGTACTGATTGGCGAGTTCCAGATAGGCCTCCCTGATTTTTTTCTGGGAGGCCCCACGGTCCACCTTCAACACGGTGTGGGGGTCCTTCCGCCCGGTAAAAGCGGAATTTTCTTCTTTCGAATTCGACTTATCATTGCCATCACGGAATGCCTGTGACCTATGTTGATCCGACCCGGGACGGCTCTTTTGATAACCGATTGGCCTGCGTTTATAAACATACAGGTACCACCAGAGCGCTCCCAGTACAACCAGGTCATCGAGCCATCCCACACCTATGAAGAAGTCTGGGAAAAGGTCATAGGGGCTCACCAGATAGGACAAACCCAGCACTGAGAGCAATACTTTCATCATGGTCCGGCTTCTTGGATGAGCTGATCCCCGAATTGTTCAAGAAACGTGTCCAAATCCTTTTCCCAGCTTACCATGACATTGACGCCCTGCTTCTTTGAAAGCCTGTTTTCAAGAATACAGTTGACGGGCTGCAGGTGACCGCCACTTAATGCCGTCAGGCTACAAGGTTCAATGGGCGCCTTCAGGTTCAACTTTTTCAAAATATACCGTGCCAGTTCAAATGGGCTGCAATACCCATAGGCCGTGGAATGATATGACCCCCTGCCGTCTCTGTTGAGAAACTCCCTGATCTGTAATGCCAGCCGATGGCTCCAGGTAGGCGCACCAAACTGGTCATCCGGCAACTGCATGGGCGTTGAAACACCCCGAACCGCGTGCTGCAAAATGGATTTAACAAAATTATAGCCATGGATGCCGTACAACCAATGTGAACGAACAATAATATAGTTGGGAGAGTTGCTGCGAACGGCCGTCTCGCTCTCCAGTTTGCTTTTGCCATAGGCGGAAAGCGGGTGTGGTGCATCATCTTCAAAATACGGCTGCGGCATCGCTTTTCGCCCGGCAAAGACATGTCCGCAGGACACATGTACGATTTTACAACCAAACCTGGCGGAGGATTGCGCCAGATTTCTGGGGCCCTCCACGTTGATCTTTCTTAAAGCAAAGGGATCTGCTTCGCAGACCTCCGGATCCGTTAAACCAACACAGTTGACCACAACGTCCGGGGATAATGAATCAAAGGCATCTATGACCACATCCCAGCTGACAATATCAACATCCTCTTTACCAGGACAGATCACCTCATGCTCCTGCCCCAACACCTTCCTGCAATCGTGTCCCAAGCCACCTGTAGCTCCCAAAATGAGTATCTTCATCATCACCCTCGCCGCATTTTTTATATCAGGCAATACTTCCGCTGAGATTTCTTTTACCAATCCAGATAATTAACATGATATGGTAATACACAAATAAAAAAAAACCATAATTTCTTTCAGTATTATTTCATAAAAGCAGATTCTCTTTTGAAACCTGGAGATCAGTGGACAAAAAATGGATCACAGCCATTTAGATGCTTGCGCAAAAGCACACGGTCATGTAGCCTACGGTTTTTTGTACCACTGATTTGACTTCATCATGATATGAGAGAAGATAGGGGCCCAAACCGCTTATGAAAAACAGAG
>JAFCZI010000205.1 GCA_019314425.1 Deltaproteobacteria bacterium
CCCAATTCGTTAAAAGAATCAAACCTAATATCGTTCCCACCACGAAAGCGATAAGGGTAACCCTCTTAGCAGGCGTAATACCCTCATATAGCGTTTTTAACTGCGAAGTGAGATCATTCGTCGACATTTCAATGCTCCCTCTTAGGGTCTCGTAAAAAAATAAATACACCAGATTGCGCCGTGTTTTGGTTCGTATGCAAGGCGCATCCGCCAGTGCATATTAGTGGATATGTGCCGGGGGATGTAACGCGGCAGACGGGCCAAAGGACAAGCCAGATGGTGGATCTATTTTTTGCCGAGGCCATTAAACCGGCATTCGCATAACTTCTTGATAAGCGGTTATGATTTTATTACGCACCTGCATCATCAACTTGAATGAGACATCGGCCTTCTCCATGGCAATCATCGTCTGATGGATATCCTTATTCTCGCCGGCCACCAATTCATGGACAGTTCGGTCCGCCTCATTTCGGAGCGAACTGACGTTACCCATCGCCCCCGAAAGCGCTTCGCCAAAGGACCCGCCATTTTCTACCGACGGATGTTTTTCATTGATCGGGAGGGAAAACGATGTTTCCAGGTTATTCTTGATCGTAATCTTTTCCATGGCTATTTACCTATCTCCAACGCCTTCAAGGCCATATCTTTTGAGGCCTTAATGGCAGTTACATTCGCTTCATAGCTCCGGGTAGCAGATATCATGTTCGTCATCTCTTCCATCAGATTTATGTTGGGCATCTCCACATATCCATTTTTATCCGCGTCCAGATGTTGGGGATCATATTTTGTATAGGGGGGCCTGGGATCGTCAACGATGCCAACCACCTGAACCTCCGACAACTTTCCGGTCATCCGCGAGTTTAAGGTATCCCCAAAGGGTTTTTCGAGGGGCTTACTGGCAAAAACCGCCATTTTTCTTCGATAAGGCCCACCCTCAGCCGTCTTTGTTGTATTGATATTTGCCAGATTATTGGCGGCCAGATTCATCCTGACCCGCTGAGCCGAAAGACCTGATGAACTTACGCGGAGTGCGTCAAAAAAATTCATGCCTATTTACCTCCCTGGATAACGTCTTTAAGCCCTCGGAACTTCTTTGATATAATTTGAGTCAAGGCGTTATACATTAAATTGTTCTCTGATAATTTTGCCATTTCTTTGTCAATATTAACGGTATTGCCATCGCGTTTGGTAGAAAATTGCAACGCGTTGTCAATTTTAGGCCTCACAGTGCTGCCGCTGCCACCCATTGCCTTCCCGGGAAAATGCCCTCGACGGGTCCTTTGAAGTCCCAGATCTTTTCCCGACCCCATTATCTTTTCAAGTTCTTCCTCAACAACCAGGTCAAAGGCTTTATAATCGGGGGTATCCTTATTGGCGATATTGGAAACAGTCACGTTATGTTTCAAAGCCCTTAGATCCATGGCCTTTTCAAGCAGCGGAAATGTTCCTTCGAATAGTCCTTGTGATTTCATGAGTTACTTCCCTTCCTCTTGGTATTCATGCAATTTATTTCTCAAGGTCCTGATGCTGATGCCCAGCATCTCTGCCGCGTGGGTCCTGTTTTCATTGACATCTTTTAATGTTATGAAGATAAGCTTCCGTTCCATCTCTCTCACAGAGAGGCCCGGTCTGATTTTGACAGCATCCTTTTCTTCACCCTCGATTTCTCCCAAAAATAGATGTTCCGGCAAGATCACCTCGCCATCCGACAGGAGAACGGCCCTTTGAACGGTATTTTCCAGCTCTCTCACATTCCCTCTCCACTCAAGGTTGAGGAGGGTGGCGATGGCGCTGTCAGACATCTTTTTGGCCCCGATTCCATTGCCTGGCCCATACTTTTTCAAAAAATGATCGGTTAGAAAGGGGATATCGTTCCGCCTCTTCCGCAAGGGGGGGATGGTAATGGGGATAACGTTCAGCCTGTAGTAGAGATCTTCCCTGAATTTTCCTTCATTGACCGCCTTCTTCATGTTAATATTGCTGATGGCGATGACCCTCACATAGATCGGGACAGGCTTGCTCCCTCCGACCCGATCAATAATCCTTTCCTGGAGCGCCCGCAATAATTTGGCCTGTATCGACATGGGCATCTCACTAATCTCATCCAAGACAATCGTGCCGCGATTCGCCAGTTCAAACTTGCCTATCTTTCTGTTCATAGCGCCTGTAAAAGATCCTTTTTCATGGCCGAACAGCTCACTTTCTGCCAGACTATCCGGTAAGGACGCACAGTTTACAGCGACATAAGGACCGTTTTTTTCCCCGCTATGATGGTGGATATAGGACGCCACCATCTCCTTCCCCGTTCCACTTTCGCCCTGGATAAGGATGGTGGCGTTACTCTGTGCCACGTTCTCGACCAGTTTTAATGTGTTAAGAAACTTTGGATCCCGGGTTATAATCCTTTTGCTTTTTTGATCGCTGCTTGAATGGCCGTTTTGGGCCTTAATTTTGGCGCCACCATTTCGATTCTTGGTGGCCCTTCTGACCGCAAGCTGTATAATCTCATGGGAAAAAGGTCTCAGGATGTAGTCTGCTGCCCCTTTCTTCATGGCTTCCACTGCATTATCGACAGACCCATCGGCAGTAATCAGTATTACCGGAACTTCTGACGATATTTTTTTTATTTTCTCCAAGACCTCAAAGCCGGACATCTGCGCCATGACCGCATCGGTTATGACCAGGCTGCATTCGTTCTTCTTGAGTTTCTCCAGGGCCTCAAAGCCACTGGAAGCGGTTTCAACCGAATACCCGGCGCCATCCAACGCGTGAATGAGCGCTTTTCTCATATCAGGTTTATCACCGACGATCAGAATAGAATGTGCATCCATCAAACGACTCTCAATTTCCCGGGTGGTTTCGGGCTCTGCACGCTACGCGAGATATTGGCATGCGCTCGAAAAGCCACCTGAAAAAAAATAGACATCCACAGGTTCAGATTTTCCCGCTGAAAACGGGACTCAGGTATGTGGCATTGCAAATTCTATGCCATTGCTTTTAGAGAAGTGTAAGAAGAAAATTTTGTGAAATTACAGCATGTTCCCCAAGGTTTGGGGCCAAGACTTGAAAATAACGGCGAGACGGCTATGTCAAATTGTTTCCCATGTGTCACTTAATTGACAGAACCCGATCTTAGACTTATGACGGTTGTAAATGGTGCCTTTTTATCTTTTCCACAAGGGTTGTTCTGTTGAGCCGAAGCAGCTTTGCCGCCTGATTCTTTACCCAGTTGGTTTTTTGTAATGATTCGAGGATAAGGGCCTTTTCAAACTCGGTTACAGCCGTATTCAAGTTTATCCCATCCTCTGATATTTCCATTGATGGCAGCGCCGAATGACCACTTTCGCGCCTCAACTTCTCCGGTAGATCCAAAGGATCTATATCCCCTTCTCCCTTTAAGACCACAAGCCTTTCGACCATATTTTTCAGCTCTCTCACGTTTCCCGGCCAGGCGTGTCCCTTTATAACGGTCATTGCATCATTCGTCACACCATGAACATCCTTACCATTCCTCAGATTGAATTCCTTGAGAAAGTGAGCAATAAGGGGAAGGATATCCGATTTACGCTCCCTTAATGGTGGGATCTCCACGGGGATCACATTGATCCGGTAAAAGAGGTCTTCCCGGAAAGCGCCCTCCCGGACGAGTTTTTCCAGATCCCGATGAGTGGCGGCAATGACCCTGGCATCCGCCTTTATGGTTTTTGATCCACCCACCTGCTCAAATTCTCTCTCTTCCAACACTCTCAGAATTTTTACCTGGAGGTTCGCACTCATATCGCCGATCTCATCCAGGAAAATAGTTCCCTTGTTGGCCAATTCGAACTTTCCGGGTTTAGACGATGTCGCGCCGGTAAACGCCCCCCTGACATGCCCGAACAACTCGCTTTCCAGGAGGTTTTCGGGAATAGCCCCGCAGTTTATGGTAATAAAGGGGTTATCTTTTCGATCTGAATTCTTGTGAATTGCTCTGGCAATCAACCCCTTGCCGGTACCGCTTTCTCCATTGATGATGACGGTGCTGTCGCTGTCTGCAACCTTTTCAACCAGGGTAAAGATTTCTTGCATCTTGCCGCTATGCCCAATAATGTCACCAAACTTCTCTCGATTCTTTGCGCCACGAACTGAGACGTCATCCACTAAACGGAGACCTCGATCTTCCGGTGTGCTTTTTTCCCTGGCAGTTGCATTCAACACGATTATTCCTCCTTTTTTGGTTCAAACTCAGCAACGCCTCACCTCACCGCCCCGGAATAACGGGAAAACCACGCCTGACCCACAACTCAAAAACCCGATCTATATTGTCTTAGGCATGGACATACGGTTGCGTGAAAACGGTCCTAAAAAAAGGACTCCCTCGGTCCACTGCCAGCAAATCCCATACCACAATTGCAACCAAAACCCATATAAACAGCTTAGCTCAACAATATAAACCCGTTACATCAACAATTAAAAGGGAGCCGCAGATCGAAAGCATGGCTTATGTTACCCAAAAAAGCGTGATTCATTGCAAAACGCCATCAAGCCCCCGCAATTTGCGACGCGCTATCGGAAATCTCATATCTCTCTATTTTTCTGTAAAGGGTGCTGACATCTATACCCAACAGTTTGGCCGCCTCACTCTTCTTGTAGTGTGTCTTACGAAGTGCTTTTTTTATCAGGACAATCTCATTCTCTCTTAATGAATATGTATTCAGCGCTGCCTTTAGGTTTCCATTTTCGCCTTTTGTTATGGTAGATGGAAGGTCAACAACCTCAATGGCATCACCTACCCCCAAGGCAAACGCTCTTTCAATGACGTTCTCCAATTCTCGCACATTTCCCGGCCAACCATAATCCAGCGACAGCCCCATCGCTTCAGGGGAGACGTTATTCCCAAAACGTTTGTCGCTTCCCCGAAATTTTCCCATAAAATGA
>JAFCZI010000206.1 GCA_019314425.1 Deltaproteobacteria bacterium
ACCCCCTTCCCAGATGTAATAGGGGTTGCAGGAGCCCAGATTCGGGGTCCCCACCATTGCTACCTTGTCTATGTCGCCGCGGTAATATTTGCTCTGGATGTATGCCCGGACAACCAGACCTCCCATACTGTGGGCAACGATATGCACCTTGCTGCCGGTGTTCGGGTTCTCCAGGGCCTTCTCGATTTTATCCATCAAATATGCCTTGTACACGTCCTCACATTTCATACGCCAGTCCCAGGGGCACTCACAAACCTTAAACCCCTTACTATCCAGTTGCTCCCGCAATTCCCCCCATCCGGCCATGTTTCTGAGATTCCAGATCTCCAAATTCCTGCACGGAACACTCTGCCCCAGCTCCGGAAAGATATAATTGGGGAGCGTCGAACCCATGATCCCGGGGACCAGGATAACCGGGGTTTCCTCCGTACCGGCGTTTATTTGCAGCCGGAGGTCCTCCAGTTTTTGGGCCAAGGTACTGGCCACGGAGACATCAACCGGTTCAGAGGAATGGCCATCCTTTTCAGCTTTGATTTCATAGGCTCCGCAGGAAAGGCCGCTGAAAGAAAATTTGCCGTTTGCATCGGTCTGCCCCTGCGACACCACCTGCCCCTGGCAACTGTAAAGACGCACATCCGCCTGATTGACTGCGGCCCCCTTTGCGTCGATGACCTTTCCGAATATTTTTCCGCTGCATGCGCTTCCACCGCTGACATCAAAGCAGTTGCTGTAACCGTAGACCCCGTATCCGCTGCAATTGATGCGGGTCCATCCGCCGCTGTAGAGCCGCACGGAAACCGTGGTCTGGCCGCTTGAAAGGGTGGCGCTTTTGGGGTAAACACCGCCCGGAACGCTCAGGCTTACGGAGCCGTTAAACCCCCACACCCGATTCCCGGCGGCATCCGAAACCGTGATGGTGATGTTGAAGGGCGTGTCCAAAGCTTGGGAGGAAGAAACGGTCGAAATGACAAAATGATCCAAATAATCAAATGACCCAGACTGTCCGCTGCGAACCGACCGAACGTAACGACTACTGCTCTTATGGAAGTGGTCGTCGCTGCCGTTGCGGAAATAGACGCCCCAGGCGTTGTGCGTACCGTTGGCACCGGTAGTAGACGACCAGTAACCGGACGACGACACTGTATTGGGAAAAAAGGTGGTATTGATGGACGGAAGGTAGCGGCTAAGATCCACAAGGGAGCCCAACTCCTTGATGGTGGGGAGCCGCCAGTCCGTGTGACCCCCGAGGTTGAGAGCCTCACAGTAGGCCAAGGCTTCCTCCCAGGTCATGGTATCGTAGTTGCCCTGCCCGTCCCGGGCCGTGTCCTGCTGCCATATGAGACCGGTTGAGGTATCGGTAACCGTGCCGTTGCCGTTGTCCTGGTATGCGGCAAAAGCGGAAGGAAGGCCGCATAAAAACCCCGACGAACCCATTATCCATACAACGAGACCCGTGAAAAACATTTTTCCTTTCTTCATTTGCACTCCCCTCCTTTTGCTTTCACCATCATGGTCAACTCCGACACGTAGCGCCTTTTCACCCGGTCGCCGGTTTTGCCTTCCATCACCAGGGCCGTTTTGTACCCCTTCAGCAGAAGGTTTTTGCGCATGCCCTTTGTCATTCGGAGCGGAAAACCAATCCCGTACCGCAACCCCCTGCGGTATTTCCGAAGCTTCAAATTCGCCTGCCCGCGAAGGATCTTCGCATCCCCACCGTAAAGTTCAATATATCGCCCCACCTTGAACAACAGAATAAACCCCGGATAATGCCGCCAGAAAAACCATACCTGCTCCCGCATGCAAGGAAAAACCGTTTCCGGCGCACTTTTCAACTTCAGTTTTCCCTTCCGGAAATAAAACAGTTGCCGAAGCCAGGGATTCTTGATAAAAACCCCGCGAATCAGGCGATGACTATCCGCATGTTTGAAATGCCCCAGATAGGACGCCAGCACCTGCCGCAAGTGAATCACGACCACCGGACGGGTCCTCAGGCTGCGGACCCACCTTGAAAAGGGTTTTGTGGGGCGGAATGCCGTAAAGCAATTTCCGGTTCCCCTTGAAATGATAATCCTTTGTGGGATCGTGAAAAATGAGGATTGACAACAAAGTCCGCAAAACCTCGGACGTCTTGGGATCCCGGTCGAAAAGCTCAAACAGAATGCGTTTGTCAATGCTCATGAAAAAAGACCGAACGTCCAGTTGCAGAAAAAAGCCTGCCCGCTTGCCGCTTCGGGTGATCTTTCGCATAAACCCCTGCAGCCGGTCCACGGCGGTGTGGATACCCTTTCCTTTTCGAGAGGCGTATGAATCATGGATGAAGCGCGGGTCCCAGATCTTCTCCAGTTCCCGCACCACCAGATGATGAACGATCCGGTCCCTGAAGTCCGCAGCAAATATTTCCCGCAGCTTCGGGGACCGGGTGACAAAGCAGACAGAGCGGGAGGGCCGGTACTTTCCCCTTTGCAGGTCCAGCGCCAGGTTGAAGAGGTTCTCAAGGAGATTGGCCTCGAACCTGAGCGCGTTGATGGTACCCCGTTTTCTCCTTCGGCAATCCAGATAGGCATCATAGATGGCCCTGAAAGAGAGCAGCGAACACTCTCCGCTGCGAACCGACCGAACGTGGTTGTTGTTTGGACTTATTGTTCCAGTTGTCGTTGCCATTGTTGAAATTGACGTTCCAGGCGTTGTTCGTATTGTTGGCATTGGTAGTAGATGACCAGTAATTGGACGACACCTTCACCTCCCCACTTGACGAAGGAAAATCATTTTCAGAAATCCGTTGATCCGCACGAGGCCGGGTGCGACTGTAGGTGCGGCTTCAGCCGCACATTCCCAAACGCACGCCGGATCGGTAGGTGCAACTTCAGTCGCACAACAACCCGGGCCGCCGCGCCATTGCCCATTCCTTGTGCGACTGAAGTCGCACCTACAGGGAACACGGCGGAAAATGCGTAAATCACCTGCATCGGCGGTCCCAAATGATTTCCCTTCCACCGGGTGCGGATTGCTCCACACCCTGAATAATAATGCCCTTGCGGGCGGGGGAGGCGCACAGTGTTCATGGCGCACCCGCCGATCCCCCTTTTCTGCCTGGGGGTTGGCGGTTCGGGCCCTTTCGACTGCTTTTAAGCCACCCCTCGCTCTGTCTGCACAACAACACCGCCAGACCGGAAGCGTACTGAAACGCTTTGAAACTCTGAATCGCCTTTGTTTCCTTGGCGAAAAAGAGCATGGTCTTGAGCATTTCGCACTGAATCACCAGTTCCGACAGGGTGTCGCTCTTATCCCGGGACGAATTGGCCCGGATTATAAGTTTGATGATTTCGCGGGCCAGGTTCCTCAGTTCCTGGCCGGTGGTGTATTTGTGATATCGGCTGAAGTTATGGACCATCCCCTCCAGATAAACCCCGAAGTCCATGGCCGCCTTGTATATGGGTAAATGTTCATACCGGGCCACCAGCGCCCTCCCTAAATGATCAAAGGATCAAATAGCCAAATATCCGATCACTGTTCGCTGCGAACCGCCCGAACGTAGTAGCCGAAGGACTTTCCGTTGGTGGCCGGATCCGGATCATACCAGGTGTAGGTGTTGTCCGCGTCGTGGGGATTGTCATAATTCTTCGTCCCGTCTTTGTTCTGTTTCACCTCCCAGATGAGCCCGGTGACATTGTCCCGCACCATGCCGTCCAGCTTGGTGTAGGAAGGCGGATTGATGGTGTAATTGGCATCCTGCCCGTAGAAAGCCTGACCCGGACTCGGACACGTGATGACGTTTCCGCCTTCATCGTAGCAGGTGGTCTGGCCCGTGTCGGGCACCGGCGCGGCCGGGGCCCGGGCGACCGTGAGCATGAACACCAGAAACAAACCGAACATCCACATTCCCTTCCTTTTCATCTTCCACCTCCTGTCTCTTTTCCACTCTACATCAGCTGCGACGTGTAGGTGCGACTTCAGTCGCACAACCAGCACCCCGAGGGCATCAATCTCAACCATGCAACCATGCGGATGAATCCGCACCTATCGATATATCATCACCAATAATATTTTACCGTTACGAAGACACCTCCCTCCGGTTGCGCATCATCCCGGCTCCAATCGCATTTCTATTGTGCGGCTGAAGCCGCACCTACAATCCCAGCGACAGCCGGATCGACAATACCAAAAAACGTCTGAACCTTACAGCCACACCGCATCCCACAATGGATATTCCTCAATCCTTTTCACGATGCCAGCCCGAATGGGGTTTGCCACGATATACCGGGCCAATTTCCGGATATCTTCATCTTTCCTGACCGCATGATCATGGAATGCCCGCTGCCACAGCTTTCCCTTATGTCCCGAAAGCTGATTCACTCGGCGGCCTGAACGGCCCTTCAACAACTGAACCACTCGGGAAAGATCCGCGTGATCCCCCAACACCAGCAACCAATGAAGATGATCGGGCATGACCACCCAGGCGACCGATTCCACAAGGCCTTCTTGCTGCAGGCGCATCATCTCGCGTACCAGCACGCGGCCCGTGGAAAAATCCCTGAAAACTGGAATCCGGCCCGACGTTACCGTGGTGACCATGTAGCAGCGACCCGGTTCCGACCACCGCCCCCGGCGTAGCGCATTGTAGCCGGGCGGGTGTTTAAAAACATTTGCTCGCATTACAGATTCCGGATTTTGAAATTTATTGTTGTGCGACTAAAGTCGCACCTACGAACCGAATCCTTAATGGCAATCAACAAAACGCTGATAATATTCAAACGGTTTATCGCTAAATGGCGTTGAAGTCAATGGGTGTGGCTCTTTTGCATTTTCGATATAACGATTGCTGTGGTTGCTATCCTGTTCATTCGTCTGGTGAGAGTTTACTTGATTATTTTAAGATGGCCGGTGTTCTTAGCATAT
>JAFCZI010000019.1 GCA_019314425.1 Deltaproteobacteria bacterium
GGCCGACTGTGGAAGAATTGGCAAAGGAGTATGAAGGCAAGGTGAAGATCGCCAAAATGGATGTGGATAACAACCGTGAAACGCCCACAAAATTCGGTATCAGAAATATTCCCACCCTCATTCTGTTTAAAAATGGCGAGGTTTTCCAAACCATTGTGGGGGCGCATCCCAAAAGCCACCTTGAAGAGGAACTCAACAAGCTCCTCTAGCAGTGAGCGAAACAGACCGCAACCCGCCCGAAGAGGAAGGCGGGTTTTTTGTTGATGTCTAATTGGCTATCTTAAAGGGGTCTCAAAAGACAATGGAAGATCTTATCATCATCGGCGCCGGACCTGCGGGTCTCACTGCGGGCCTGTACGCATCAAGGGCTCGCCTCAAAACGGTCTTGCTCGAAAAACTGGCGCCGGGGGGGCAGATTCTGACGACGGATTTTGTTGAAAATTATCCGGGGTTCCCCGAGGGTCTCTCAGGGTATGACCTAGTGGATCGAATGAAGCGCCAGGCGGAGAATTTTGGCCTGAAAATTGAGGGCAAAGAGGTGATTCGTCTTGAATTGACACCGGAAAAAAAGAGGGTCTTTACGGACAAAGAGGCCATGGAAACAAAGACCTTGATTTTGACGACGGGTGCCTCGCCCAGGAAACTGGGGATCGAAGGAGAAGGCTTCCTGATTGGAAAAGGGGTTTCCTACTGCGCCACCTGCGACGGGCCTTTTTACAGGGACCAGGAAGTGGCGGTCATCGGGGGGGGGGATACCGCCGTGGAAGAGGCTCTTTTTCTGACCAAGTTCGCCAGCCGTGTTTACCTGGTGCACCGGCGGGATGCGTTGCGGGCCACAAAATTGCTTCAGGAACGGGTCGAAGCAGCTGAAAAAGTGACCCTGGTATGGGATTCGGTGCCGACCCGAATCCTGGGACAGGCCGGCGTTGAAGGGGTTGAGCTCAAAAATGTCAAGACGAACGAAATATCCACCCTTCCTGTTGAAGGGGTGTTTGTATTTATCGGGTACAACCCCAGCAATGAGTTGTTGACCGGCCTGCCGCTGAAATTTGATGATCTGGGTTTCATAAAAACAGACGCCAATATGGAAACATCCATTCCCGGTGTGTTTGCCGCAGGTGATATTCGATCAAAACTCCTGCGACAGGTCAGCACGGCGGTGGGGGACGGCGCTACAGCCGCTTTCGCCGCTGAACGGTTTATTGAAGGTCTTTGAGTGTAACCATGAAAATGAAAATCAGACAATCAAAGTGGATGCTGCCGAACTTAATGTTAGTGGGCATCTGCTGCCTGTTTCTTCTAAGCGGCTGTTCCCTCTGGCACAATCTGTTCGGGTTGAAAGACGAACCGACGCCGGCCGAGATTATGAGCGAGGGCATGGAGGATTTCAATGTCGGGGACTTTGAAAAATCGATCGAGACGTTTCAGAAGATCAAGGACCGGTATCCTTACAGCACCTTTGCCATCACCGCAGAATTGAAAATGGCGGATGCCTACTATGAGAAGGGACAGTATGTCGAAGCCCGTGATGAATATGCTGAATTTGAAAAAATGCACCCCAGGAACAAAAATGTGCCCTATGTCGTCTATCAGCAGGGGATGTGTTATTTCAGCGAGTCAGCGGCCATTGATAGAGGCCAAGCCAATACGTACAAAGCCAGAGAGGAGTTTGAACGGCTGATCAAACGATTCCGCAAAAGCAACTACACGGAGCATGCCCGCAGAAAGGTGCGGGAGTGCTATATCAAGCTGGCGGAGCATGAACTCTATGTGGGTGATTTCTACTTTAAGAAAGGGACATATCAACCGGCCATGGACCGATATCTTTACCTGATCGCCCATTATCCCGATGTGGGACAGTACTACCAGGCCCTCGAATCCATCAGAAAATGCAAGGAAAGGATTAAAGAATTAGACGGAGTCCAAGAAACTTCCTGGTTGAACGGTTTCCTCTACGACAATTAGGTTAGTGGACGGACACCAAGCGGTCAATCGATTCAAGCGCCTCTTCCAGTTTTTCCGGCTTGTCTCCTCCCCCCTGGGCCATGTCCGGTCGCCCGCCCCCTTTGCCCCCGACGATGCCGGACAGTTCCCTGATGATTTGACCGGCGTTAAATTGATCTGTCAGATCTTTTGTCACCGCGCATATGAGCATGGCTTTGCCCCCGGCTTCGGCCCCCAGCAGAACAATACCGGAACCCAGTTTGTCTTTGATCCGGTCCACCGCTTCCCGAAGTTCTTTGGGCGTATCGGCCTCCAGCTTTTTTGCGACCACTGAAACACCTTGTATTTCCCTGACATCCTGGAGAAGATCCGCTGATTTTTCCGTAAAAAGACGACCCTTCAGAGACTCAATCTCTCGTTCCTTTTCCCTTGTGTCATCCAGCATCCGTTTAAGTCTGTGAAGCAATTTGTCCGGAGAAACCTTGAGCAGCCCGGCAGCATTTTTCAGCCGTTCATCGCTTTTTTGGTCATGGCGCAGCGCCGCTGCTCCCGTAAGTGCTTCAATACGGCGGACGTTGGCGGCCACGGCGCCCTCGCTGATGATGCGAAAAACGCCGATATCGCCGGTTCGCCCGGTATGCGTGCCCCCGCACAATTCCAGGCTCACCCCGTCGCCGATATCAATGATCCTGACCTCGTCCCCGTATTTCTCTTCAAAGATTGCCATGGCGCCTGTTTTCATGGCATCTTCTTTGTTCATGATCTGTGTGTTCAGCGGCAGGTTTTCGCGGATACGGTCATTGACCCACCGCTCCACTTCCAAAAGGGTTTCGGTGGAAACCTGGGTGAAATGGCTGAAGTCAAAACGAAGCCTATCGGCGGCCACGCGCGATCCCGCCTGCTTGACGTGATCCCCCAGGATTTCTCTGAGGGCCGCATGGAGCAGGTGAGTAGCGGAATGGTTGCCGGAAACCGTCATTCGATGGCCCCGATCCACAGCAGCATTGACCGTGTCGCCCGCAGTCAATGAGCCCTCTTCCAGACGGCCCTGGTGGACAAACAGATCCTGACCGTACTTGAAGGTGCTCTCCACGCGAAAATGCGCCGCCCCGTTTGTGATCCGACCCACATCCCCCACCTGCCCTCCGGATTCTGCATAAAAGGGCGTTTGATCCAGTATCACGGTCGCTTCGGCGCCCTTTTCGATTGAATCGACTTCTTGGTCGCCCACCACCAGGGAGAGGACCTTCGATTCGGTTTCAAGGGTATCATAGCCCAGAAAACGGCTGGCAAGACCTCGGGAGCGAAGGTCTCGAAAGGTTTTTGGAACCGCCGCTTCCCCGCTCCCTTTCCAGGATTCCTGGGAAAGCAGGCGTTGTTTGCCCATGGCGTCTTGAAAGCCTATCAGATCCACCTTCAAGTTTTCATTCCGGGCCACATCTTCCACCAGGTCCACGGCCAGGCCGTAGGTGTCATAGAGCTTGAAGGCCACATCGCCGGGTATGATGGTTTCACCCTTTTCCTGCAGCCGCTGGATTTCTTCTTCCAGGACCTTCATGCTGTACCTGAGGGTATCGGCAAACCGCCGTTCTTCGTTTTCTACAACGCCCAGAATAAGACTTCTGGCGCGAAGCAATTCACCGTAATCCCGGCCCATCAGGTCAATCACGTGATTGCAGACTGAGCGCAGGAAAATGTCTTCAAGCCCCAGCCCCTGTCCAAATCGGCTGGCCCGTCTGATAATGCGTCTCAACACATACCCACGCCCCTCGTTGGATGGCATGATGCCGTCACCGATGAGAAAGGAAACCGCACGGGCATGATCGGAAATAACGCGGAAGGCCACGTCCATTCGGTCATCGCCGCCATATTTTTTGTGCGAGAGGGACTCAATGTGTGCGATAATATCCTGGAACAGGTCGGTGTCATAATTGCTTTTAACCCCTTGAATAACCGCTGCCAATCGCTCAAGACCCATTCCCGTGTCGATATTGGGTTTGGGCAGTGGCGTCAGGGTTCCGTCCGGACTTCGATCAAACTGCGTGAAAACCAGGTTCCAGATTTCCAGGTAACGGTCGCAGTCGCATCCGGGGGCACAACCCGGTTTTCCGCATCCTGTCGATGGCCCCTGGTCGATATGAATTTCAGAACAGGGGCCACACGGTCCGGTGTCCCCCATGGCCCAGAAATTGTCTTTTTCGCCCAACCTGACGATCCGATCCGCCGGCAAACCGATCTCTTTTTGCCAGATATCGCAGGTTTCGTCATCATCCTCAAAGATGGAGACATGCAGTTTATCGCCGGGGAGGTTAAAGCCTTCCGTCAGCAGCTCCCAGCCCCAGAGAACGGCTTCTTCCTTGAAGTAGTCCCCGAACGAAAAATTCCCCAGCATTTCAAAAAACGTATGGTGCCTCGGGGTGTAGCCAACATTTTCCAGATCGTTGTGCTTCCCCCCGGCCCGCACGCATTTCTGGGCCGTGGTCGCTCGCGAATAGCCGGGACTCTCTCCCAGAAAGGCGTTTTTAAACTGGACCATGCCCGCATTGGTAAAGAGCAGGGTCGGGTCATCCCTGGGGATCAGCGAGGAGCTCTCTACAATCTTGTGGCCGTGTTTGCTGAAATAATCCAGAAACTGGGTTCTGATTTCCCTGAAATTCATTGTGGCTCCTGTGTTGGCTGATGGCTGTTAGCTATTAGCTGTTAGCAATGGTCAATGGTTCTCGTTCCCACGATCCAGCGTGGTGACGAATGCTCCCCTGAACCCATAACCCGTTATTTGGTTTCTTTTTCGGCGGGGACCTCTGTTTTATCGTCTTTTTCCGCCGGGTCTTTCTTAAGTCCTGTTTTACGAAGAATCTGATCCGCGATATTGTCCCGGATATCCGTGTGTTCCGCCAGAAACCGTTTGACGTTCTGCCGGCCTTGGCCGATACGATCGCCCCCAAAAGAATACCAGGCCCCGCTTTTTTCCACAATATCCAACGATACGCCCAGATCGAGGATGTCCCCATTCTTGGAAATGCCTTCCCCGTAAATAATATCAAATTCCGCATTCTTGAAAGGCGGGGCAACTTTGTTTTTAACCACCTTGACCCGGGTGCGGTTTCCCACCACCTGATCGCCGTCTTTGATCGCGCCGATACGTCTGATGTCCAGGCGTTGGCTGGCATAAAATTTCAACGCGTTTCCCCCCGAAGTGGTTTCCGGGTTCCCGAACATGACGCCGATTTTCATCCGGATCTGGTTGATGAAGATGAGGCAGGTTCTGGATTTGCTGACGGTTCCCGTGAGTTTTCGAAGGGCCTGGCTCATGAGTCTGGCCTGAAGGCCCACATGGTGGTCGCCCATTTCCCCTTCAATCTCCGCCCGGGGTACCAGGGCGGCTACTGAATCGATAATCAATACATCAATGGCGCCGCTCCGTATCAGGATTTCAGTGATATCCAGCGCCTGCTCTCCCGTATCCGGCTGGGAAACCAGAAGGTTGTCCACGTCCACCCCCAGCTTTCGGGCGTACACCACATCAAGTGCGTGTTCCGCATCCACAAATGCCACCATGCCGCCTTTGGCCTGGGCTTCCGCCGCGATATGGAGCGCCAGGGTGGTTTTGCCCGAGGACTCCGGTCCATAAATTTCCACCACCCGGCCTCGGGGCACGCCGCCGACGCCAAGCGCCAGATCCAAGGTCAGAGATCCCGTGGAGATGGCCGGGATATCGACGCTTTTATCCTCGCCCAGCTTCATGATGGATCCTCGACCGAACTGCTTTTCGATTTGGGAAATGGCCTGATCGACTGCTCTTTCTCTATCCATTGGTCTCCCCTTTGTTGCCTTCGCAACGGTTACAGTTTGCAGGGTGCAGTTATCAGGGGGCAGAAAAATCAGCATCGAATTTCATCCTGACTCCTGACAACTGCACCCTATGATTTTACAACTCCAAAGTTTTTTTACCCGCCAAGCGGCCAAGTATCCAGCTTTGTATAAATGGCCCCCTCCGGTGTCAAATCGCTTTTAAACAGTACCAACTCTTTTAAGGAACAGGTTTGGCCTTTCAGGTTCGCATATTCCGAAATCATATGGTCCAGATGAGGCCACGGCCGCGTGCCCTTCTTGAATCGCCCCAGGGTCAGATGGGGTTTGAAAGGCCTTCTCTCCGTTTTGATGCCAAAGGGTTTGAGGCTTTGTTGAAGCGCGTCCCTGAAACACCCCATGCGGTGAACATCGCCATGAAGGCCCATCCACAACACCCGGGGATAACGGCGATTACCGAAGAATCCCACCCCCCCGGGACTCACCTCAAAGGGATCGAATCCGGCGCAAACTTTTTTGACTGTTTCCCCAATAGATTGGATTTTATCCTCAAAAACGTTTCCCAAAAACACCATGGTGAGGTGAATGTTGTCCGATTTAGCCCAAGCCAAATCCAGGGGCAATGGCTTTCCCGCCCGTGACACCTCCGAAATGACCCTTTTAATGTCCGGCGGCAGTTCAAATGCCAGGAATGAACGGATCTCCATTAAGATACCTGCGGACCCAATCCAGGGCCATCATGGCGCTGTTCAGTTTAACCTGTTTCCTTCTTCCCCAGAAGCGGTATTTTTCCGTAAAGGTCCCTTTTTCGGAAGAAAGGGCGATATGAACCGTGCCCACGGGTTTGTCCCGGCTGCCCCCGTCGGGTCCGGCAATTCCGGTGACCGCCAGACCCAGGTCCGAATCCATGCAGGCCCGCACCCCCATTGCCATTTCACAGGCCGTTTCGGGACTGACCGCGCCATGGGTGTCAATGGTTTTGGCCGAAACCCGCAACAGGTCCATTTTTGCCCGGTTGCTGTACGAGATCACGCCCCCTTGAAAATATTGCGAACTGCCCGAAACCTCCGTCAAGCGATTACCAATGAGCCCCCCGGTACACGACTCCGCCACGGAAAGGGTTTTTTCGTTTTGCAGTAGTCTCTCGCCCACTACTTCTTCCATTTCACGACCGTCGTGCGCGAAAACATAGGCCCCCACCCTTTCAGAAATGGCCGTTTCAACCCGATCCAGGGTTTTGGAAATGGTGGGTTCATCTCTGCCCCTTAAGCTGATGGTAATATGGTTTTCCGGAAAATGGGGGTAGAATCCCAGAACCACGTCTCCAGCCTCTTCTTCAAGGGACCTGAACATTTCAGCGATACGCGGTTCATCGAGTCCGTACAGCTTTATGATCCGTTGCCGCATCACCGGCAGGGTTTCGTACCGGCCCAGGATATCGGGGAGGACGAAGGTATCAATGAGGTAGCGCGTCTGATCGGGAACGCCGGGGAGAAAATAGAAATTGACCCCTCCGGTTACGAGGGAAAACCCACAGGTGGCGCCTTTGGGGTTAATCATTCGGGCGCCCTCGGGCATCAAGGCCATCTTTTTGAGGGATGCCGTCATTGTTATTTTGCGTATCCTGGCATATTGTTCGATTTTCTCCAGCATCTGGTCATTGATACAAAGGGGGCGGCCGAGAGCATTGGCGGCGATTTCACAGGTCATGTCATCGGCAGTGGATCCTAGACCCCCGGTTACGATGACAAAACGCGAAGAACCCAGTGCCCTTTTTAGTGCATCATCCGTTCTTTTTTCATCATCACCCACGGATGTAACGCGGATCACCCTCAGGCCGGATGCGGTCAATCTGCCTGCGGTATACCAGGAATTCAGGTCCTGAGTCCGTCCGGAAACCAGTTCGTTTCCGATGGTGATGATTTCTCCGTGCATGGTATTTCCTTAAGCTGTTAGCTGTTATCAGAATGATCCTAAGCACAACAGGGCCAGTCTCAGCCCCAGGTTCGCATACAGACCGGCCACCAGGTCATCCAGGACAATTCCCAACCCGCCAGGGAGTCTTTCCGCGGCGTTTGCAGGCCACAGCTTCCAGATGTCGAAAACTCGAAACAGCAGAAAACCGGTCAGCAGCGTTCCCCATGAAAGGGGAACCCATAGCATGGTCAGCAGAAAACCGGCCACTTCATCGATCACCACTTCCGACGGGTCCACCTTTTTCAGCAGGTTGTGGACAACCTGCGAAGCCCAGATGGCGACCAGGGTCATGATCCTCAAGACCAGAGCGCTGGTCAAGGGTGACAGAATCCCTGACAATGCCACCAGAGGAGCGGCTGCCAGGGCACCCAAAAGTTCCCGATGCAACAGGCGCAAGCCCGGACCCGAACCAGGTGCCCAGGATCAGCGCCGTTCTACCGTAGACATTGGTCTGCCTGAAGACGGCAGCGGTTCCCGGATGTTCAGTTTCGGTTTCCGACATAACCCAATGGCTTTCATTATTCGACGTTCGATGTTGGACGTTCGACGTTCATTTTCATATAAACAAAAGGTCAGAACCACAAAAAGCCCTACCCAGCCGGGCAGGGCTTTTTGATCTCAACATCCGGGGTGGTTACAGCGCCTCGGCAATCAGCTCGGAGATGTCCTTGATCTCAATCTCGTCTTCCTTGTTGACGGTCTTTCGACTGTCTTCCAGCATGGAGATGCAGTAAGGGCACGCCGTGGCCAGAATGGTTGCACCGGTTTCAATGGCTTCGTGTATTCTCAGATCGGAAAAACGCCATTCCGGGGGCGTTTCCATCCAGAGTCGGCCACCTCCGGCGCCGCAGCACAGGCTTTTATCCCGGCTCCGTTTCATTTCCACCAGGTTGTCGCCCGTAGCGGCGTTGATCAATGCCCTGGGTTCGTCATACACTTCACTGTGCCGGCCCAGGTAACAGGGATCGTGATAGGTGACCTTTTTATCCAGGGTTTTGGACAGTTTCACCGTTCCCTTCTCGATCAGTTCCGCCAGAAGCTGAGTATAATGAACTACTTCAAACTCGCCGCCAAACTCCGGGTACTCCTGGGTATAGGTATAGTAGCAGTGGGGCGACGTGGTGATAATTTTTTTGACGCCTTTTCCCTGGTACAGCTTGATGTTTTTCTGCGCCATGTTCATAAAAAGTTCTTCATCGCCGATCTTTCGAACCGATTCCGCACAACAACTCTCTTCCTCGCCAAGAACGCCAAAGCTGACGCCGGCTGCGGAAAGCACCTTGACCATGGCCTGGGCGACTTTCTGGCCTCGGGGATCGTAGGCGGAGGTGCAACAGACGAACAGGAGATATTCGGTGTTTTCATCAAACACCGGTACATCCAGGCCTTCCATCCAGGTGGTCCTTTTTTCCCTGGGTTCGGACCAGGGATTGCCATTGCTATGCACGCTTCCCGTGGCGGTCTTCAACACGCCGGGGATGGTGCCCGCCTCAGCCATCATTCCCCTCATGGCCTTGACCACATCGATGATGGTTACACCGCGAGGACATTTCAAAACGCAGGTGTTGCAGGTGGTGCAGCCGTAAAGGATGTCATCCGATTCGTACCCTTCAACGCCCAGCTGGGCCATGCGGATCAATTTTCGAATATTAAAGGGGCCGTCAACAATGCGCCAGGGACACGATCCCGCGCACATGCCACACTGCATGCAAAGGTTCAGTTTCTCCGCGCCCATGGCGACAAGGGCTTCATTTACTTCATAAAACGGGGTTAACGCTTCCATTGTATAAGGTACTCCTTTCAGCAAAATTCATAACATTCAATTCATTGGAAAGAATGGGAACAAAACAGTCGAATTTTTCTAACAAATGCGACTATTGATGTCAACAGAGGAATGGATTCGATGGGAAATGATGTGAACCGATATGATCTGTTGAATATTGATGGCGCCGTAAAAAGTCCCCTCTACTGCGTTGCAGTGATTTTTCAGAATTTCAACATCCTACAGGTATGCCCGACGATCCTGAAAAACCACGACGCCTTGTATATGGAACCTTTTACAATGCCATCTATAGATGAATTTTTGACTTTTTACGGGACCATCAATGTTGACTTTGCTCCTTGTAAAACTTAAATTGGGGAGGTTTGCATCAACAATTATATCCATTTGAACCTTACACCGAACCGAGCAGGTTGAAATCTTTCTTAAGGAGGGAATTTGATCATGAGATTTGATAAATTTACGCTGAAAGCGCAGGAAACCATTCAAAATGCTCAGCAACTGGCCGAACGATTCGGCCATCAGCAGATGGAACCCGAACATATTGTCAGGGCCATCCTTGACCAGAAGGAAGGGGTCATTCCCCCTTTGCTGGGAAAAATCGGTGCAGACCAGAATCAACTGGCAGGCGCTTTTGAAGCGGCGCTTGAAAAGCTGCCAAAGGTCTCCGGTGGCGGGTACGGCCAGGCGTACCTGTCTCAAAACGCCAAGGCCATGTTGGATCGCGCTTTTGCCGAGGCTGAGCAGGTCAAAGATGAATTTGTGAGCCTTGAGCATATCCTGCTGGCGGCAACGGAGGAAAAACAGGGTGAAGCGGCCCGGTTGCTGGCAGCCGCAGGTGTGACCCGTGACGCAATACTGAAGGCCCTCGTGGATATTCGAGGCGGACAGCGCATTACGGACCAGAACCCCGAAGACAAATATCAGGCCCTTGAACGGTTCTGCACGGATCTTACGGCCGTTGCCACCAAGGGAAAGCTGGACCCGGTTATCGGGAGGGACGACGAAATTCGAAGGATTATACAGGTTCTTTCCCGAAGGACCAAGAACAATCCCGTGCTTATCGGGGAGCCCGGGGTGGGGAAAACCGCCATTGTGGAAGGGCTTGCTCAGCGCATTATTCAGGGCGACGTTCCGGAAACCCTCAAAAACAAAAGGGTGGTGTCGCTGGACATGGGGGCGCTGATTGCCGGGGCCAAGTACCGGGGGGAATTCGAGGACCGACTGAAAGCCGTGCTCAAGGAAGTGACCGATGCCGAGGGACAGATTATCCTCTTTATCGACGAGATGCACACCCTGGTGGGGGCGGGGGCCGCTGAAGGGGCCGTGGACGCCTCCAACATGTTGAAACCGGCCCTGGCCCGTGGGGAACTGCGATGCGTGGGCGCCACCACCATCAAGGAGTACCGAAAATACATTGAAAAAGATGCGGCATTCGAGCGGCGGTTTCAGCCGATCATGGTGGAAGAACCCAGCGTGGAAGATACCATCTCCATCCTTCGAGGGTTAAAAGAAAAATATGAAGTGCATCACGGGGTTCGCATCAAGGATTCAGCCCTGGTGGCGGCAGCAACCCTGAGTAATCGGTATATCACGGACCGTTTTCTGCCGGACAAAGCCATTGATTTGATTGATGAAGCCACCAGTCGGCTGCGGATTGAAATCGACAGCATGCCCGCTGAAATCGACAATATGCAGCGGAAGATTACCCAACTGGAAATTGAAAGGGAGGCCCTGAAAAAGGAAAGAGACGCGGCGTCGAAGGAACGTCTCCAGAAAATTAAGGATGAGCTGAAAGATTTAAAAGCCCAGACCGATGTAATGACCGAACACTGGAAAAAAGAGAAAGAGGCCATTCATAAGATTCAGAGCATTAAAGAACAGATGGAAAAAACCCGGTCCGAGGCCCAGATTGCCGAACGGGATGGGGATCTCGCCCGGGCCGCCCAATTGAAATATGGGCAGCAGACGGAGTTGGAAAAAACCCTGGAGGAAGAAAACAGGGCGCTTGAGGAACTCCAGAGCGGGCAGAAGATGCTCAAGGAAGAGGTGGACAGTGAGGATATCGCCGAGGTGGTGGCGAAATGGACCGGAATCCCCGTATCGCGAATGATGGAGGGAGAAAAAGAAAAACTGCTGAAGATGGAGGAAAGGCTTTCAATGCGGGTCGTGGGACAGCCCAAAGCCATTGATGCCGTGGCCAACGCGGTGCGCCGTGCCCGTTCCGGGCTTCAGGACCCCAACCGACCCATCGGGTCCTTCATTTTTCTGGGGCCCACCGGCGTGGGCAAAACGGAACTGGCGCGAACCCTGGCGCAGTTCCTCTTTGACGATGAGCAGTATATGGTTCGGGTGGACATGAGCGAATACATGGAAAAGCACTCGGTGGCGCGGTTGATCGGTGCGCCCCCGGGATATGTGGGTTACGAGGAGGGGGGCTATTTGACCGAGGCCATTCGGCGGCGCCCGTACTCCGTGGTTCTGTTTGATGAGATTGAAAAAGCCCACCCCGATGTGTTTAACGCCCTGCTGCAGATTCTGGACGACGGGCGCATGACGGACGGCAAGGGGCGGACGGTGGATTTTAAAAACACCGTCCTGATCATGACCTCCAATGTGGGCAGCCAGATCATTCAGGAGATGCAGGGGAAAAGCAGCGAAGAGATGGAAAAGGTGGTGATGGAAGTCCTTCGGGCCACCTTCAAGCCTGAGTTTTTAAACCGCATCGATGAAATCGTTACCTTTAATGCGCTGGGCCCCGAAGAGATCAGGAAAATCGTGGGGATACAGATCGGGCTCTTAAGCAAACGCCTTGAAGCCAACAAAATTGCCCTGAAGTTGACGGATGCGGTCGAAGGATTCCTGGCTGATACCGGGTTCGATCCACTTTACGGGGCCCGGCCGTTGAAGCGGGCTATCCAACATTACATCCAGGATGCGCTGGCCGTGAAAATCCTTGAAGGGTCGGTGAAAGAAGGGGATCAGATCACCGTGGACATGAAGGACGGAGAAATCATCTTTTTGTAAAAACAGAACTGCCCATTGCTTTGCTCAGGCAATGGGCCTTGGCGCCGCGACATCGATGCAAGATCTTAGAGATATACGGGGCAATCGTTTCGAGGCGCTAAAAGGAGATAGAAGAGGCCAATATAGCATTCGAACAAATGAACAGTATCGGGTTTGTTTTAGGTGGGAAGATGAGAATGCGTTGGATGTTGAAATAATGGATTACCACTAATGATATCAAGGAGGCATGGAATGGATAAAATACATTTTACGCCCATACATCCTGGAGAAGTGTTGCGCGATGAATTAGAGGGGATTGGACTAACCCAAACTGCCCTTGCAAAACATATCGGCGTGTTACCGAAAACAGTGGATGAAATATGTCGGGGCAAGCGAGGCATAAGTGCTGAAATGGCAATGAAGCTATCGAAGGCTTTAGGTGGAAATCCTCAATTTTGGCTCAACTTACAGAATAGCTGGGAATTGAGCTATTTCGACGCCACGGATTTTGAGGATATTCAACTTATCGCGGCATAGGGTTATGCCAGAGATTCAGCTTCCTTATGGCTCTGAAATAGCCGTGCCTGTATCCTTGGACTTTTACCCAAATGCTCCATTAAGCTGTTTTGGGTGGGAGGCAAACTTTGATTTGTTTGTGAAGAGTGGGTCAAGGGACCGAAAAGAAGGGAACTATCGAGTGAAGGGAGAAGCAATTACCCAAAAGAGCTTTGGGCGGAAATGGGTAAAGAATTATGAAAACATTTATATGGTAGAATTGGAAAAACAACAGGATGAAGACCTCTTCCTGGCAAACAATCGACTTAAATCAATTTTGAAAAAGGGGACCATGACGCAAGTGACGACGATTATAACTGACCACATATCCGGTCAGCAATCTTTTCATTACTATTGACTGTGAATTCATCAAAGAACAACCGCCCAACTTGGCTGGTTTACATGATCTTTACTATGTCACCCTTTAACTTTTACCATATGATGATCTGAGGCATCCCTCAAAGCTTGTGCCCTGGCATGCGCCACCTCGCAGAAATAGGGCACCTCTCCTTCCATATCACCTGTCTCAAGATAAGCAATAGCTGGGCACCACATACATAAATTGATAATCTCACAGGATTTACAGGTTCTTAATATCGCCGTCGAATTTGTATCCATTGCCAAAATTCTAGCACGTAACGTGTCTAACCCTTCTTGAAGGGACCCTTGCCGAAGATCAAATGTTGTTCCAGGTGCCCATGAGGATGAGCATAATCGTAGTTGGCCATCATAGCTGATCGCAAATCCTCCATTACCAATACCACAACGGAAAAGTTTTCTGAACGCTTTGCATGCCTCGCTTTTTTTCATTTCTTCAGTAGCGATACACTCCTCATAAGTAATATTTTTAGGAAAAATCAAGTTATCGCAGTTTTTTTTCATGGACTGAAACCGCTTTTCATCACACATCTCTAA
>JAFCZI010000020.1 GCA_019314425.1 Deltaproteobacteria bacterium
ATCCGGGAAAAAAAGGATTGGGCCGCACGCCAGACCAGATTTTCGGCATTTGCCGGTGCCGAATAGCCCCGGCAGGTCATATCAATCCCGGGTTCCTCAGTGAATTTCAGCGAGATGTGGTCAAAGAGGTCCACCGGTACCATAATGGAAACCAGCTCATGATAGCCGTCAGACCGTCGTCCGGTGATTTTCAGCCGAAGGTTTAGTTTGGCGGGGGCAAGGACGCTGAAGGGCTGGTTAAAAGTAACGGTGGGCATGGTTTTCTCGCCGGGGGGGCTAACCTTTTTCCTTCACATACCGCATCCGAAGATCCGTCAGAACATTTACAATGAATTTCTCTTCATCACCGGTCAGGTTCCCGGCTGTTTTTTCCTTCAACATGGCGATGGTGTCAATGGTATGTTTGGCCAGTGGAAGATCTTTCCTCTTTTCATGGGTCTGAGGATCGGGCAGTTCACCCAGATGAAACAGGGCGGTTGAGCTGAAGCTGAAAAGGAGCGATGAAAAGTTTATTTCGGGCAGCGGTATCCGGTTTGATTCCGGTGAAGGTTTCTTTTTGGTTTCGTTTTCTTCCAACATTTGTACCTCCCTTGAGTTAACAGTTAACTGTCAACAGTTGTCAGTAACAGCGTTTGATATTAATTTAAAGATGTTTATACAAATCCGCACATAATCGTGAAGATCTCGTCCATAACTTCCAAATCCTCAAATTTCAAAATAACCTCCAGTGCTGACAACTGACAACTGCCCTTAAAGATTGATCCTGCGAACAGAAATAATGTGCTTTAAATCCTTTATTTTTTGAATGATATTATCGTTTGGCATCTCACTGATGGAAAGAAAAATAACATTTTCCTTATGTTCCTTTTCTTCACCCACCTGCATCCGGTTGATGTTAATGCCACCTTGACCCAGGGTGAAGGCGATAGCGCCGATAACCCCGGGAACGTTTTCGTTTTGGATTAACAGATTGTGTCCTTCGGGAATCGCTTCAAGATGAAAATTATTGATCCGGAGAATTCGAGGCAGTTTTTTCCCGAAGATGGTGCCGGAGACAATATGCTCATCCTCCAGCGTTCTGACGGTGAGTTTTATAAGACTTGCAAAACCTTCGCTTGTGCTGGTCTTGGATTCCACTACTTTGATGCCCCTGTCAGCAGCAATATAGGCGGCATTGACAAAATTGACATCGTGTTTGAGGATAGGCGTGAGTAATCCCTTAAGCATGGCGGTGGTCAGCGGCTTCACATCATATTGGGTGATGACGCCGGAATAATCAATGTTCACTTCCACCAGAGCGCTGTCGGACAATTGGGTCTGCAGAGAACCCATGCGTTCCAGCAAAATGGCGTAGGGTCGAAGAACGGTCATCAGTTCAGCGCTGATGCTGGGGACATTGACCGCGTTTTTGACAGACCCATGGAGCAGATAGGCGATGATCTGTTCGGCAACTTCCTTTGCCACATTATCCTGGGCTTCCCGGGTGGATGCACCCAGGTGGGGAGTGCAGATAAAGTTGTCCAAAGACATCAGCCGACTTTCCCCGGGGGGTTCCGTTGCGAACACGTCAAAGGCCGCGCCGGCAAGATGTCCGGATTCAAGCGCCTCACAGAGGTCTTCTTCATTTACGATGCCCCCGCAGGCGCAGTTGAGCAATATGGCATCCTTTTTCATTTGGGCAAGGGCATCCCGGTCGATCATATCGACGGTTTCTTCGGTTTTGGGTGTGTGGATGGTAATATAATCCGCCCGGGCAAGGAGTTCATCCAGAGACACCGGTTCCAGATCAAGTTTTTCAATGGCTTCCGGTTTGATATAGGGATCGTAAACGATCACTTTCATTTTCATGCCCCGTGCGCGATCGGCCACCACACGACCGATATGGCCAGCGCCGATAAGCCCCAGGGTTTTATTGAAGAGCTCACGGCCTTTAAAGGCCTTTTTTTCCCACTTGCCCGCCTTCAAGGACGCCGTTGCCTGGGGAATGTTCCGTGAAATGGCCATCATCATGGCAATGGTATGTTCTGCTGCGGTGATGGTGTTCCCTTCGGGGGTATTCATGACAACGATGCCGCAGCGGCTGGCTTCGGGAATATCCACATTATCGAGTCCGATACCGGCCCTGCCGATAACCCTGAGGCTGTGGGCCGACGCCAGAACGTCTGCGGTGACACGGGTAGTGCTGCGAATAACAAGACCGTCATAGCCGCCGATAATTTCCTTGAGCGTCCGGGGACTGAGCTCGGTCTGCACATCCACGTCGATGCCGGGGGTTTCCTGAAAGAGTTGAATACCCACATGGGAAAGGGGGTCGCTTACCAGAACTTTCATGGGTTTTCTCCTACAATAACGCTGTCAGTCATTGCTGTCACGGTATATTATGGGGCTCCTCAAAATGAGTTTACCGTATAATCCTCAAAAATTATCCTTGGAAACCCTCTGCCTTCCTCAACCACCAACCGGTAATGGAAAACCGTCGGCAAAATGTAGACTTCATACTATCATCAACAACCCTCGGAATGTCAAGGGAGATGGTGATCAAAAATGAGGAAGATTTTTTCTTTTTAACCGGGACGGAATCAAGTTTTTCCCACCATTGGGGGCGCAGAGGCATATAAAAAATTATCCTTCCGGAAGACTTGGATAATGCTTGACATTTCCTTCATGACTTGCTAGTCCACTATAAAATAAGGATCAGCATGGATACGTGTGATTAAAATCGGCTGTCTGACAGCCATATTTCATGGATGAAAGGAGGCGATATTTGAAACGGTTTTTTTTTTTTTGTCTTTACCGTACCGGCCATGGCAAAAGTGAAGATGGGCGGTATCATCTTTACTGATTTCTATTATATAGATAGGGATGCGGAAAATTCCCAGTTTTTGGGGCTTGGAAATGATTCATACCAAGTGACCACCATTCAGGTGCCTAGCATTACCCGTCTGTATGGTCGCTGGACCAATGAGGACAATGTGGGCATGTACATTGAGATCGGTATCGGCCAAACCTCAGGTGGTGTTAACTATATTGACTCAAAAAACAATTTGAACGATAACAATTCAAGTGGCGTTTACTTGCGGCATGCCTATGGCTGGTGGGATGTAACCCCCAGCTTCCAGATCATGGCCGGTAAGAGCACCACCCCCTTTTCGCCCCTGAATCCTTCACAGCTGATTGGAACCCGCTCTGGAACGAACAACCTTGTTGGCGAGGGGTATGGTAACTTCTACAGTGGTCGTTTTGCTCAGGTGAGAGGAACTTTCAAATTTGGAAAAATGGGTCGTGTGGCCGTGGCTCTGGTGGATCCCAATGGCGCAGCCCGAATTTTATCCGAGCGTTACCCCTCTTTACACACATATTACCCTTGGGGATCAGCAGAGGGTGTGGATTACCAGACCAACACCAAACTTCCCCGGATTGACATCTCCGTGCCCCTGTATTTTGGCCCCGTGAGCATCTATCCCAGTTTCCTGTACCAGCGTAGGTCCGTAGATGCCATCGCTTCTGTTCCCAATGCGGCGGACGATGAACTTGATACCTACATCGGATCGCTTGGCGTCAAGGGCGGTTATGCTGGTTTCAGCTTTTCTGCGGAAGGTAACTGGGGAGTAAACTGGGGCAACACACGTGGTCTGATCGGAACTTCCGCCCCGGCCATATTCTCAGCAGCGATGCTCAATGCCGATGGCAGCACCAGTGATACTAAAACCTATGGGTACTGGTTTGATCTTGGCTACAAATTCGGTCCGATCAATCCGCATGTGATTTTTGGTCAGATGAACAGCGATGCGGAGTTGTCTGGTTTGGACATTGATACTACTTCTACTGTCTGGGGTTTCAGCGTTCCCATCTCTCTGGCCAAGGGATTCATCGTCAGGCCTGAATTGATGTGGTATGACGATGGTGAAATTCAGCTCGAGGGTAACGATGAATTGAACCTTGGAGACTACGCCATCTACGGTGTGCAGTTCCAGATCACATTCTAAACCTTCCAACATTGTTTTGATCTCGGTTCATCCGAGAACATAAGTATTTATTTTTACCCCTTCCCCTTTCTGGGGGGAAGGGGTTTTTTTATATCCTAACACCCATCTGGCGGATCAGAGTCGTCGTATTGATGGTGTAAACAAAAGGATGGATGAAGGTACGATCCGAACTAACTTCACGACTCGATGATACAAACAAAAGAATCGATGACATGCATTCGGACCGGGTCAATCGTCCGGATACAAACAACGAGCGAATAGACCGCTTTTTCCTAACAGCCGCAACCAAAGAAGAGCAAGGCCAGAATTGATGCACGTTTATTCCAACTGGAGCAGGGCCTGGAAGGCGTCAGGCAGCGATTGGCCGCGTGATTTGCAGGAAAGCCTTCGGGGCGGTTCTTCGCCCCCGGTTTATCGGAACACAGGTGGTTATTCCAAATCGTACACCGTAAGCTGGCTTTTGGGAAGTCCGATAAAGTAACTTTCGCTGGTGACATTGGCAACCACCAACTCCTTCAAACCGTCGTTGTCCACATCCACCACCTGATACCCCACAACCGTTCCGGAAAGTTTCTGACTGGTCCACTGGGAAACGAGACCCGCCTCATCCCATTCCATGAAATGAACACGTCCGCTGCCGAACCACCGGAAATCCGTAAATAATCTGCCGGCTTTGGAATGGTTTTTACAGATGACCACTTCTTTTTTTCCGTCTTTGTTGACATCGTAGGTGAAGATCGGGGATGGAATAAAGATCCTTACAGCCGTTTGGGCCTCATCGTTTGCATCCGGATCCATCCATGCCATATAGCAGAGGCTTCCACCAAAAAAATCATCGCTTTTCCACAACCGTCCACCGGTCGGGTTGTATACCTGCAGATGTTCCCAGGGACCGAGGAGCGTGGTGAAAACAGATCCTTTTCCGGAAAGATCAGACTGAGCGAAATTGAACACGTTGCCGAGCCGAGGTAGGTTGAGAGCTTCCACTGAAACCAGTTCATTTCCCTGGCGTTTCAACCGATGAACGCCACCCATATAATTCCCTTCAGCGTTCCGTCTCTGGCCCAGGACCACCTTTCCCTTGCCTGGCAAGTCCACCACGCGAATGAGCCAAGTCTGGCCGTGGATAATTTCCTTGAATTTGGCCCCGTCCCATTCAAGGACAAAGGAACCGGCATTGGTTGCGGTGAGATTACAGATGTAGATTTCAGCCTTGCCGTTTCCGTCGAGATCGGCCACCGTCACGTAGATGTAGTTGGGGGACCAACTCCCTTGAATGTTTTTGAAAAGATAAGGGCTTTTTTTCTCCCATTTGTAAATATGAACGCTTGTTTTATCAATGAAAACCAGTTCGTTTTTACCATCTCCGTCCAAATCCCCCACGTCCAGGCCCCTGATTTCAAGCTTATACCGTTTAACGAAAGAAGGTTTTTGGGTCCCTGCCGCGTCCCTGCCAACATTGACCAGCGCTCCCTCACCCCCCTGTTGTGCGAATTCACCGGGTTGCTGTTCCTTATAAGGAATATCCTTGCCCATAATTTTCGCGTTGATGTTTTCCGCAAACTGATTGACGGTGGGAATAACTCCGTCCATGCCCTTTGACTGATCGTAGGCGGTAATCAGGACTTCCGATTTCTTCACATCCAGGATTTTGGCATCAAGACTGACGCTCTCCCCAAATACGGTGAGGCTCCCGAAAATAACAAAATCCGCGCCAATCGCCTTGCCGATAATAAGCGCTTTCGCTTCATTCATGGGACCCGGTACAGCGGAAAATTCCTTTTTGACAACCCCCTTTTCAATAATTTCCAGTTTGTCTTTCCAAGCGAGCCTGGAACTCAACATGTCCAGGATGCCTTCCCGAAGAAAGTCAAGGTCACGGTCGGAATTCATGGTGAAGGGGAGAACTGCCAGTTTTTGAGGTCCCTCGGAAAAACCGGATACGGGGCTCAATAAAAACAGCACGGATAAAGCAAAAAGGGTTAGGTTGCGAACGATTGTTTTGGTTTTCATCATCATCCTTTCAGCGTTTGAGAGATCTCTTTTCGCCGGGCCGATAGCCACGTTTTGGGGTTCACATTAAATGCAAATCGTAAAGAAACCCTTTCGGGGTTACAAAATTTCTTTCTTTCAATTCACTACCGTGAGCGATATACTAATGGCCTCGAATCCCAAAGGCAAGCGCTTATTATGCAATCAGGTGGAAGGGCAGACCTGTGTGTCTGCCCGGTTGGCTTCAGCCAACCTTTGTGAAAAAATACAGGTTAAAATGATTATGTAGGAGAAAACCACATGAAAATCAAAAACATCGATCACATTGGCATTGCCGTCAAAAGCATTGAACAGACCTGTAAATTCTACACGGATGTGCTAGGAGCTCGACATCGAAGACATTGAAACGGTGGCGGAACAGAAAGTGAATGTGGCGTTTATCCCCATCACGGACAGCGAGGTGGAACTGCTGGAGTCCGTGGAACCCGATGGGCCGATAGCAAAGTATATCGAAAAACGGGGTGAAGGAATCCAGCATATCGCCTTTCGTGTGGACGATATCAACCAGTGCCTTGCGGAACTCAAAGAAAAAGGTGTCCGGCTGATCGACCAAACGCCGCGCCACGGGGCCGGGGGCGCAAAAATTGCGTTCATCCATCCCAAAGAAACCAACGGTGCCTTGGTGGAAATCTGTGAAAGGGATTGATTGATGCGGGCCGGGTGATAGGCCTAAAAGCGGTAGGTAATTAAGCCATGGGTTGTATCATAGGGAGATACGCTGATCTGAACACGGTCGCCAACCATCACCTTGATCCGGTGTTTTTTCATTCTACCTGAAAGAACACCCCTCACCGTGATGTCATTTTTGCATTCAATTTCCATGGTACCACCGCCAAGGACTTTGGCAATGACGCCTTCCAATTGAATTAAATCGTTTCGACTCAAAATGCTCCTTTCCAGGCGGCAAAGCCTGATCTGGATTCTATGCGCGTGACCGTTTCCGTTATTAACAACGCCCACACAACTTGAAAAAACAACCTATCATATCATTTTGTGGGCGGATGTCAATCAAAATCAAGGGATCTTCATATGAACGACGGGTTTATAGACGGTGTTTCAGGGGTTATTCTCGCGGGAGGGAAAAGCCGCCGTTACGGAAAGAACAAAGCCCTGGTCGATATCAACGGTATTCCCCTCATTAAAAGGGTGCTGCGGGTTATGGAAACCCTGTTTCCTTCCATTGTGGTCGTTACCAATACCCCTGATGACTATGCATTTTTGAACCTGCCCATGTTTGAGGACAAAATTAAGGGGCTTGGCCCTCTGGGGGGTATTTTTACAGGGTTGAATGTCATTTCAGAAAACGCCGGTTTTTTTGTGGCCTGCGATATGCCTTTTCTCAATTCTGATTTGATTCGATATCTGGCGAGTGTTCGTCAGGGCTTTGATGTGGTGGTACCAACCTTTTCCGGGAAATTTGAAGCGCTTCATGCCCTTTACACTCAAAACTGCCTTCCGGAAATCGATCAATTGATTCACGATGATGTATATCAAATCATTCAGCTATATCCGTCTGTATCCGTCCGATATGTGGAAGAGCATGAGATGCGACGTTTTGACCCGGAACTCAAATCTTTTTCCAATATCAACAAGCCTGAAGAACTGAGGAAGATGAAGCTCAATTCCTTGTAAAGGTTAACCGCTTGAATCGCGGATAAACAGGAACTGGCACGAAAACGCCGGTTTGAGGTTTAGGGACCTGTTCACAGGGTGCAGGGGGCAGCTATCAGGGGTCGGTCAACACCTCACACCTATTAGTGTCTGAACGAAAATACGGAAATAAAGTTTTCCATTTTTGAATTGATGTTTACAACTCTTTGAAATTGTACGATCTTTTCAACTTAAAACCCGAAACTTAAAACTTAAAACCGTGTCTGAACGGCTTTTTCGTTCAGGCACTAATTAATGGTGAGTTTCATTTCCCGAACATCCACTTCCGCACTGAGGCTTTCCAATATTTTTTTTATTTCCCTCCTTTTATCGGCACTGTTTTCCCTGAAAGAAATGATAATTTCCTTGACGGGCTGGTCGCGCAGAATTTTCTCGAGGTCATTGATCCCCCCCAGCACCGGATAACCACAGACTCTTTTTCGCTGAATATCCCGATTATCGTCCATGAAACCCTTGATGGTCATAGATAGGGCCTTGTTGGTTTCGATTTCTTTAAGGAGCATCTGACCGCCAAGCCCGGCCCCATAAACCAGGACGGGTTTACCCTTTTGATTTTCCCGGCGGACCCCCTCTTCCAACAGACGGAAAGAGAGGCGTGTAAGGCTTACCAGCAACAACATAAGCCCCCAGTAGATCACAAAAACAGCCCGGGAAAAGCTGTAGAACCGATAAAGAAATAAGAGCAGCAGGATGGGGGAAATGGTCCCGGCGGTGATGGCTTTTCCATAGGAGATCAGATAACGTGCACTGGTGTTTTCACATACCCCGCGATAAACACCGAAAAGGAAAAAGAATGAAATCTGGCAGGCAATGACAATGGGAAGTGATTTCAAGAAAAAATCAAAATTGAGGCCGGGATCTCCCTCAAAACGGAGAAGATAGGCCGTGTAATAGGCCACGGTAATCAGAACCAGGTCAAGGAGCACTTCAAGAAGTCTTCTTCGGTAGGTCATTTCGATGAGCAGGGGTGTAATCCTGCCGGAGGGATGATCGGAGATAATCGATTTTTCCGAATAGACTTTGACTTTGGCCAGATAAATCCAGAAAAAAAGGACAAACAACAGATACAGTACGATAAGGACCGCACTGGTGCCCGCATTAAGACGGTTGATGGCCAGGGCCAGCAGGCCCGAGGCAACGGAAAATGCATAAAGAACCAGCACTGCTTTTTTCTCGGAAAAGCCGATGGCCACCAGGCGGTGGGAGGAATGGTCCCGTCCCCCCTGAGAAATGGGCCTGCGAAAAAGCTTGCGCATGAGGCTGACAAAACCCGTATCCAGGATGGGGATGAAGAGGATCAGCACCGGTATCAAGATAACCGAGAGCAGATGGAAAAAGCGGCTTTCTCCGCCCGCAGCCGACGTGTTCCCTGTCATGGCAAGGCAGGCCAGAACGAAACCGATAAAGAGACTGCCCGCGTCCCCCATAAATATGGAGGCAGGATTGAAATTATAGACCAGAAAGCCGAGGATGGCGCCCAGGTACGTACACAAGAGTAAGAGTCCGGGACCCGAAAAGGCGCCAGGCGCCGGGTTGAGATAGTAATAAAGAAAAAGAAAAACACCGGCGATAAAAGCGATACCGCATGAAAGACCGTCCATGTTGTCGAGAAGGTTGAACGCATTGGTGATGCCCACAATCCAGAGGATGGAAAGAACCAGGTCGAGGGTTTTGGCGTCCGTCCAGCCCAGGCGAAAACCGAAAAGCAGCAGGATAGCGGTGATGATGACCTGCCCAGCCAGCTTGTGCTGGGGGGCCATGTTGAAAATGTCATCAACCAGACCCAGCAGAAATATCCCCGAGGCGCAGAGCACCATGGGAAGATAGGGCTGGCCGAAAACGCTCCAGCCCGCCCACAGTGCGCCCGAAAACCATGCGATTATTACGGCTGAAAAAATACCCACGCCCCCCAGAAGGGCCGTGTCTTTACGGTGCCATCGGTTGTCCCTGGGTACAGCCACCTGCCCTGACTTTACGGCCAGTTTCCTGATGAATGGCGTTAATATGAGTGCAAGGGCAAAGCTTATCCCAAAAAAAGAGAGATACAATCGCATGGGTAACCTTTTTCATTTTAGCGCCCAGGTTTCTTCCTTAAAAAAGAAAATCGGGGCATCAGATAGATCGGGCGTTCATCCGAAGCACGGCGAAGGAGATAAATAACGGAAACAATCAGAAAAAGATCGGGAATCCATACGCCGAAAGCCGGAGAAAGCGCCCCCGTGGAACAGACACTTCGAATGATCATCAGAATCAGATAAAACACGGAAAAGACCATAAGACTAACGCTGATTCCCGTGGAGCGTCCCCGACCCCGTATTTGAGCACCCAGAGGAACCCCGATGATTCCCATGAAAAACACGGCCAGAGGGATAGAGAGTTTCTCCAGAAGTTCTCGCATGACCCGACTGTATTCACTGTCGGTATCGGGTGTGTTTTTCAGTTGGGCGATCAGTTGTGGAACGGAAAGCTCATGGGGGGCTTTTTTTCTGGAGGCCAGATCGGCCAGGACATCTTTAAGTCCGATGTTCAAGGCATAAGTGTTGAATTCAATGGTTCGGGACGCTTCAAGGCTCTTCTCAACCAGAAAAATGGTTCCTTTCAGAAACAGCAACGTAATGGTTCTTTCCGCCGGTCTCATGATAATCTGTGCTTCATCGGAGACGATGGTGTTTGTCATTTCCTGATCTCGTCGGTCCACCACAAAAACGTCTTTTAACAGCCGTTCCTCCCGTGAAAAACTGTTTACATAGAAGACCAGGTTTCCAAAAGGCTCACAGAATACCCGCTCTTTGATTCCGAGATCCGCTTTTGTCTCAGCAATTTTGAACAACAGGTCTTTGAATGATCGATTTCCCCAGGGAGCGGCGAAAGCGCTGATGGTCAGGCAGGCCACAAAAGCTATCAGAGAGAAAACGACCACCGGCGGCAACATCTGGTATATGCTGATGCCGGAAGACTTCATGGCAATAATCTCGCTGTCTGCGGAGAGGCGGAGAAACGCCACAACCACGCTCATCAGTGTAACCGCCGGAAGCGCGAAAGTCAAAATATCGGGGAGCAGGAAAAGTACCATGCCGGCCACCTGCGAAAAATGAACCCCCCGGGTTACAATCAATTCTGTGATGGACAGCATCCGGGCCGCCATCATAATGAAGATAAAAACAAAGAGGCTCGCCAGAAAAGTCGGCCATATTTCCCTGAATATATATCTGTATAGTGTCATGCTGTAACAATTCGTGCGATCAGTCCCGCAATGGCCACGAGAACCAGAATCGGGTCTACCAGGTAGTCCCAGAGATTGCTGGATTCCAACAGATGGAGATCATAAGCCAACATAGCTGCCAGAAGGACCACGGAAAAGCGATTTTTAAGGAAAAGCAACACCAAAGTGACGCTCAGAAGAATAACAAAAAGCCAGGAAAAATGCCAACCGGCAGGATAAGGATCAAACGCGCCCGCACCCAGCGCCATCGGATAAAGTGCGACACCCGCCAAAATTGAAAAAACCCGGCATGTTTGAATCGCACTGATGTCCAGAAGGTTCATTTGAAACGCATTTTTCAGGACCCGGGAAAAAAGAAGGGCCGTCAATGGAATGCTGGGGTTGGCGTAAAGGCTGATCAACCAACGTCCCACGGGAAGGCCGGCAATGGGCAGGATAATCGTCAGTGCCGAAGTGGAAACAAGGATAACGGTGGGAATCCATCCTGCGGGGCGTTTTCCCAGTAATATCATGCCCCTTTGGCATAGGGCCATCATGAGAAGAAAGGGGAAAACAAATGAGAATGCCGTCGTCATTTTTCGAATGCCTGCTCGAGTTTTTGATCCACCCAGGCCTCGCTGAAAACCACATGTTTGATCCGTTTTCTTTCCCAGGTATAGACCAGATGGATCAATCCGTTTCGCCCCCGGATCATATAGGGGTAGGAGAATTCCTGACCGGGAAGGTTTTCAAGGGTATGGATGCGAATCCAGTGGAGACCGGAATCGCTGGAAACAGCCAGCTGAAGAATTTCCCGATGGTTCGAGCTGTCATTAAAGGCCAGAAGGATGCGACCTTTCGATAAAGGCAGCGCATCCACGGCTGAATCCGGATTGGGCAGATCCAGAAACTTCGGCAAAGACCAGCTCTGGCCGCCATCATCGGTCCGGGCCGTGGCGATATGCCGGGTCGGGGAAAGGCATCGGTAAAAAGCGGTAGCGGAATGGGTGTTTTCAGGTGCAATTGAAGGTTGTATGAAGGCGTTCCCCCCGGCCATGCGGCTTTTCTCATAAACGATGCTTTGTTTTTTTCGGGAAAATGAAATCCAAAGGATTTCGGGGAAATAACCTAAGAATTCGTGGTAGATGGGAACAGCAAAATGATCCCTGTTTTCATCCCCCCCCCCCTTCATATTAATGGGCAGGGGACGGCCCTTGACCAGTTCACTGATGTTGAAAAAAGGGCTGAGGGTGAGCCTTTGGCTATCCGTCCAGGTGCGACCGCTATCCTGGGATATTTTCACGTTGAGGGAGCTTCCGGACCACCCGCCAAAAGTGATGGTCACATAAATCAGAAAGAGCTGTTCCCCCAGGCCGGAAAAGAGGATCGGGTTTCCCACCTTGCGAATGTACCGGTTGAGTTCCCGGGTGGCGGATGCCCGATCCACAAGAATCCTCGGCGTTGACCAGGTTGTGCTGGAGCCAGAGGGTTTTTTTGAAAAGAAGATCGCCACATCTTTGGCCCCTTCCCGAGTCCCGCCATACCAGACCGCACCCAGCTGGGTGTCGGGCATTTCACAAATGGATCCCACATGCACCATGCCTGCTCCGGTGCCTGGGCTTATAAAATCTTGATCCATGAAAGGATCATGATCTATGGGAAGATCAAGATGGGGGCGGGGGGAGAATGATGCCTTGGTGAAAGGGGTTGTGGAAACCCGGGTCCACGCCGGCCACCCATAGGCCAGAAGAGTCAGGATGCTCAGAATGATGATGAGACGTTTACGCATAGGTTAGCAGATTCTGGGGAGTTGCTCACCGGTTAACATGGCAAGGATGCGGTTGCCGCCGACCTTTGTTTTCAGCAACGCCTTTCCCGCATTGTCGGACGTGACCTTCCCGATAATACGGGCTTTTTTTCCGTGACGATGCTGTTTCACGCTCGAGAGAATCAAGTCGGCATCTTCCGGGGGGGTGATGATCAGACATTTTCCCTCATTGGCCAGATAAAGTGGGTCCAGACCCAGAAGTTCCGAGGCTGCCAGGGCAGGCTTTGAAATGGGAAGGTCTGCTTCAAAAATCTGGATACCCACGCCGGATTGGACCGCAATCTCATTCAAGGCCGTGGCCACACCGCCCCGGGTCGGATCACGCAGTACGTGAACATTTTTGCTGATGTTAAGGATCGAAGCCACCAGGGTATTGAGGGCTGCGCTGTCGCTTTCAAGCTGCGGTTTGAACGAAAGCCCTTCGCGGCTGGTTAGAATGGCTATTCCGTGATCCCCAATATCACCGTTGATCATCACCAGATCTCCGGGTCGGGCATTACCGCTGCTCACATCAATTCCGTCGGGGATAATGCCGATGCCCGCGGTATTGATAAAGATCTTGTCCGCGTTGCCTCGGGGTACCACTTTGGTATCGCCGGCGACAATTTTTATGCCGGCGTCTTTCGACGCCTCAGCCGCAGAATCGATGATTTTTTCAAGGTCTTTGAGCGGAAACCCTTCCTCCAAAATAAGCCCCAGGGTTAAAAAAAGGGGTTTTGCCCCCTGCATGGAAAGGTCATTGACGGTGCCGTGAATAGAGAGACTGCCGATATTGCCACCGGAAAAGAAAATGGGATCTACCACATAAGAATCGGTGGTCATGGCCAGGTGGTGGCCAAAAAGGGTGATGACGGCACTGTCGTCCATCTGATCCAGGATATCGTTGCGAAGTCGACTCATGAATACCGTTTTCACCAGTTCCCGGGAAGCTTCTCCGCCGCTACCGTGATCCAGGGTGATTTGCTGCGTTTTCATGATTGAAATTCCTCCAAAATCCAGGCCATTGGCTGGAAGTCACTTATATCGCATCTGTTCATTAAGCCGGTCATTTCATATGGGGTTCAATAATGATTTTAATGCAGTCGTGCTCGGTGGGCGCACAAACATATCCAAATCCTGAAGGACCCTCTGCCAGGGACAACCGGTGTGTGACCGTTTTTAAAACCTGGACGGCCTTTTCCTTAATCAATGAAAGCGCCGTTTTACAATCTAGGGGAGCGCCGGCATAGGAGCTAGTGAGGGTAATTTCCGTGCGCCAGAACAGGTCATTGATGGTGACCGGAAGGGTGGCGCCCTCGGGGGCGCCGGCGAAAAACAGTACCGTCCCCCCTTTTTCCACAGCTTTCATGGCCAGGGGAATGAACCCATCGAAGCAGAGGATCACCAGATCCGCCAGACGACCGTCATTGGCCTGGCGAAGCGCTGCTATGACATCATCATCCCCATGCAAGGTCAGATCGGCGCCCATTTCCATGGCCTTTTTCAACCGATAAGCAATGGTGTCAACGGCCACAACCAAACCCGCTCCGAGGGCGCGGGCAAGGCCCACGTGGAGCAGCCCGGATATGCCGCTTCCCAGCACCAGGACCGTTTGCCCCGGTTTGAGGCGAGCGGTTTTCTGCCCACGCAATACACAGGCCAGGGGTTCCATGAATGAGGCTTCACCATAGGTCACATCCTCAGGGATCGGAAAAACCCCGCGATCCACGTTGATGCCCGGAACCCTCAGGTATTCCGCAAATCCTCCCGGATCGAAGTGGGTACCCCTGAGCAAGGTATCGCAAACCGTATGATGCCCCGAAAGGCAGTAATGGCAGGTGTTGCAAGGAACGTGGTGGGTGACGGCCACGCGGTCGCCGGGCTTGAATTTTTCGACCCGGTCACCGGTTGATACAACTTCTCCCGCCACCTCATGGCCCAACACAAGGGGGACCCGGTCCCGTCGGTACCATTCCATCACGTCGCTGCCGCAGATGCCGCTGGCCAGAACCTTCAGGAGCAGTTCGTCCGGTCCGATTTCAGGAACCGGCATGGTTTCAACGCGGACATCCCGGTTTGCATAATACATCAAAACACGCATGGTTTTTGGAGTCATGGCATTATAGTAATGGTATTTAGGATTTTTCCCGGCGGGTGGTTTCAAAAAGATCAAGGGCCTGCGCCGGTGTTGCGCCGCCATGAATTACGGCATTTAAGGCTTTCATGACGGCCAGGGGATGGGGATGCTGCCACACGTTTCTACCGAGGTTGATCCCGATGGCCCCTTTTTGCAGTCCGTCATAGACAAATTCAAACACTTCCAGGGCCGTTTCGCATTTGGGCCCGCCGGCAATAACCACCGGGACCGGACATCCCATGGTGACCTTTTCGAAGCCGTCATCGCAATAATAGGTTTTGACAATCCTGGCCCCCAGCTCCGCTGCAATGCGGCAGGAAAGCGCCAGATAACGGGCGGTCCTTTTTTCCATCTCTTTGCCAACAGCGGTGACGGCCATAACGGGTATTCCGAAGCTCTCGCACTCATTTACGAGAAGCGCCAGGTTTTCCAGCGTCTCCTGTTCGTAGTCGCTTCCCACAAAAATGGAAACACCCACAGCCGAGACGTTCAGCCGCAGCATATCTTCGATGGAAGTGGTGATGATTTCGTTGGCAAGGTCCTCGCCGACCACACTGGTGCCGCCGGAGACCCGCAGGATGATGGGCGTATCGATGCGGAAATCGATGGCGGCCCGAAGTACGCCACGCGTGACAAATAAACCATCCGCATAGGGGGCGAGGGCTTGAATGGTTTCCGCCGGTCTTTCCAGGCATCGCGTCGGACCTTGGAAATAGCCGTGGTCAATGGGAAGAAACTGGCAGTGTCCATCCGCTCCGATCAAGCGGGAGAGCCTGTTTTTCATGCCCCAATCCAGATTGTCAGCCCCTTTGATCCAACCCCCGGACCCCTGGGGTTTTTCCGGTGGCATATCCTCGATTCCTCTGGCTTCTAAAATTCCTTCCGCATCCGGCATATTCATCTCCCCCAGAATGTAGGGGCGAATGATGATTCGCCCGTACTTATGTTAAATTGTGATTTCGTTCCGAACGGATTCTACATTGTTAAGCCACGGGATGCAATCAGATATTCTCTTGACGTGGTCACGACGGGCGAGGTATAGGCACATAAATGTTTTTTTAACGAAAGGATACGGAATGTCGCCGATGGAAGCGGGTATTGCACCATGTCTGATTCAGATTGACAAGGAAGGACGATGGTTTCACAAAGGCGTCGAGATGATTCGGCGTGAGTTTGTCCAAGCATTTTATCAACAAATGGAATTGGACGATGCGGGCCAATACATCATTTTCTGGGGGGGCAAGCGCTGCTATGTGGATGTGGCAGACACAGCCTTTGTGGTCAAACGTCTATCTTATCTGAGTGAAGAAAGCGACAAGCGGTCCAGATTCGTGATCAGTCTCAGTGATGATACCGAGGAAGAACTCACCCCGGATACCCTGAATCTGGGAAAAGAAAATGTTCTCTACTGCCGGGTTAAGGGGGGGAACTTCCCCGCACGCTTCAATCGCGCCGCCTATTATCAGCTAGCGACGCACATTGAAGAAGAAGGAGGGGATTTCGTTCTGCCCATCAACGGCAGAAAGTTTAAAATAGGGGCCGGAGACAACCCGGAAAACAGTTGATATTATTGAATAACTTAGCTGCCACGAGTAAATATTCGGCTTACGATGTAAATGTTTGGCCAGTGCTTCATATTCGTCTATTTGGGACTGCGTAGCATACTAATGCTATGTGAGCAGGCCAAAATAGACGAAGATGGGGTGCTAGCCGAATATTTACTGTTACGAGTTCCCACCCACGGGGGTAAGGATTTCTATAACAGCCTTCTT